>JAVBOD010000009.1:0-51372 GCA_031551045.1 Bacteroidales bacterium | reverse complement strand
GCTACCATTGCGCGGAACCGTAAAGCCACCGGCTCCATTAAACTGAATAATTCTATCCTTTTGCTGATTTTGCCCATCATGGTGATATTTGTGCTGTCGTTCGTTACCATTATTCCGGCGCAGAAATGCGGCGTGGTGGTAACGCCAAGCGGCGTAAAGAAACAATCCTATCCTACCGGCTGGCATATTATTTTACCCATTTACAAAGTGAATTTAATGGATAAAACGGCTCAGGTTTACACCTGCGCCCGCTCGACCAATGTGGACCCGGACGACCGGAACTACAAAGAATACAAAGCCTCGGCCACTCAATCGGGAACCGTGTGGGCGCCCACGGTGGACGGTATCAAAATGGGATTCGACATTTCCGCTTCCTGGGCTATCGACCCCGAATATGCCTGGTGGATTTACGACAACGTGTCGGAAGAAGACGGCAGTAACGTTGGAAGATTCTACTGGTTGGAGGAAAATGTGATTAAACCCAAGTTGAAATCGGCGCTGGCATTGACCGTATCAAAATACAACCCCATTGAAGTTTACTCGAATAAACGGCAGAATATTCAGGACGAGGTGTATGAAAAAATGAAAAAAGACGTGGAGTCGTATCACTTAACCCTGAACCAGATTGACATTCGCGAGGTATATTACAACGAAGAATACGAAGCGGCCATCAATGCAAAGAAGTTAGAAGAACAGCGCGTGCTGACTTTGATTGAGATCACCAAGCAAAAACGCGAACAGGAAGTGCAGGCCGGCATTGACAAAAATATTGCCATCCTGAAAGCCGAGGGCGAAGCGCAAGCCTTGAAAATCAAAGGGCAGTCGGTGGTGAACAATCCTAAAATTGTGGATTTGGAATGGATACAAAAGTGGAACGGCGTGTTGCCCACCTATATGTTGGGAAGCGGACAGGGCGTGATGCTCAATTTGAATAAATAAGTCCGGGGTAAACGCATCTAAATCCTATTGGGGTATAGGTTGTTTACCACGAAGTGGTAATATATGAATAACCGCGGGTAAGCGGAGCGTAACCCGTGGCTACCCATACCATATATAATCTTTCGTGCGGCGCATTTCACGCGTTGCAATGCCCGGTTTTGTTCCCGCGCGAGAGGAGTGTCGCTGCTTCGTCCCGTGGGTTAACTTCCGACAAGTCGGCATCACAATTTAGATGCGTTTGCCTTGGATAAACAAGCCTTATTATCCTTCTTCGTTTTAAAAAATAATGGAGCAATTACTATTTGTAGTTTTTTTTTAACTATTTTCTTTATAAAATTTCTTATTGGTAGAAATTTTATATATTTGCTTTTCTTTTGGGTTGTATTTTTTTGTTTGATATTCTTTACGAATATTGTTTCTGATAGGGCAATAAAGCATTATTTTATACCTAAATTTTAAAATGCATCGAGGGTTTCTTATTGTTTTTTTATTTTTCGGCATAAAAACTTCGGCTCAGGTTTCATTATTCCCACAAGGAGCGAGAGCCGGAGGTATGGCCGGCATTGCTGTTACGCAATCTGATGTTTGGTCTGTGTTCAACAATCAGGCAGGCTTGGGCTTAGCGCCGGCTTTAGCGGTTGGTGTCAGTTACGAACAACGTTTTCTGATGGAAGAATTAGGGGTCAGTTCGTTGGCTGTTTCCTTTCCCCTGTTAGGAGGCGGTTTCGGATTTTCGTTGGCTAATATGGGTTTGTCTTACTATGGCGAAAATAGAGTAGGCATGGCGTATGGTATGCGTTTAGGAAAACAGCTTGCCATGGGTATCGGATTCAATTATCATTTGCTGCGCTTTCCCGAGCATTATAAAAATCCGTTTGCACTTACCGGAGAAATAGGTGTTATTGCAAAACCGGTTGAGAACTTCACCTTGGCTGCACATATTTTTAATCCTACATTTTCCAAATTAAATACGGACGATTACAATGATGTGCCGGTGGTTTTTACGCTCGGAGCGGCCTATAAAATACTGTCTTTGGCTAGTGTGTATGCGGAATTTCAAGAAGATGCCACGGCGTTTTTTCAAATGCGGTTCGGGACGGAATTTAAAATATACGATTTACTTTTTATTCATGCCGGCGTTTTGTCTAATCCTTTTTCTTTACATTTTGGCGCAGGATATGAATCACGAAAGTTGCATTTAGACCTTGCTTTTTGTAAGCATCCTGCTTTAGGTTATACGCCGCAAGCTTCACTGAGTTATGTGTTTCGATGAAAAAAGCAGCGCTCATAGTATTCCTGTTCTTCTCGGTGGAAGTTTTTGCACAAGCTCCCATACGCGATTTGCCCGATGCTGTCAAGCAAATTATTGAAACCATTGCAAGCCAGGCTGCTGAAGAACAAGAATTGGATGTGCAATCGTTATACGATATGTATGAATCATTGTTGGAAAATCCCATTGATTTGAATACGGCTACGGAAGATGATTTGCGGCAATTACAATTATTGACCGATTTCCAGATTCAAAGTTTGTTGGATTACCGGAAAACTTCCGGCTCGTTATTCTCTATTTATGAAATACCGCT
Source organism: Bacteroidales bacterium (assembly GCA_031551045.1). GTDB lineage: Bacteria > Bacteroidota > Bacteroidia > Bacteroidales > UBA932 > JAVBOD01. The sequence goes on along the minus strand of JAVBOD010000009.1, from coordinate 48,850 downwards.
TATTCATGGATTTAACGAAGAAATTTTTGCACAGCTACAGCCTTTTATTACCGTACGTCCTTTGACGGAATGGAAAAGCGAGCATTTTCCCGACCGTTTTATAAAGGGGCGGCATCAATTTATCGGCCGTACGGGACGCGTACTCGAAACACAAAAAGGTTATACACTTATTACTCCCGAGGACTTGCTGAAAAGCCCTAACTCGCGTTACCTCGGTTCGCCGTGGAGCGCCTATTTTCGCTATCGCTACACCTATAAGAACAAAATGCAATGGGGCTTGACCGCGGCAAATCAACCCGGAGAATCGTTTTTTACAGGGATTAATAAATCCGGTTTTGATTTTTATGCTGCACATGTTCAGATGAAAGATGCCGGTATGTTGAAAAATCTGATTTTAGGCGACTATCATGTCCAGTTTGGTCAGGGCTTGGTAGCTTGGAGCGGCATGGCGCTTGGAAAAACAGGAGATGTGTTGGCCGTTAAAAAGCAGGAGCGGGGATTTGCAGGCTATTCTTCTACGGACGAAAATCGTTTTTACCGGGGAGTAGCTACTACTTTGAGTTTTAAACATCTTTCTGCTTCCGCTTTTGCTTCCTGTAAAAAAGTAGATGCGGCCAAAGACAGCACCGGCTTTCATTCGTTGCAATTATCGGGGCAGCATAATACGCAGAGTTCGGCTGCCGGAAAAAATACGGTGAGTGAAACTATCTTCGGAGGAAACATTTCGTATCGTTGGAATCATGTTAAGGTCGGCGTTACAGGCCTTGTGTCTGATTTTGGCGACGAGTTTAATCGCGCTATAAAACCGTATAATCAGTTTGAACTTTCCACGCATCATAATGCAAATGTGGGAATTGATTTTTATACTTTATGGAAAAAGGTGAGTACGTTCGGGGAATTAGCCGTCGGCGGGAATGGCGGAAAAGCCGGATTGTTGGGACTCCTGTTTGATTTAGACCGTTCGTTTTGTATAGCTACCATCTACCGGAATTATGCCCGCGACTATCAGGCTTATTATGCTGCCGGTTTTGGCGAAGGAAGCAAAACCAATAATGAAGAAGGATGGTATCTCGGCTTACAATGGATGCCGCATAGTAAATGGATGGTTGCTACGTATGCGGATATATTTACATTTCCATGGTTGCGTTATCAGGCCGATGCCCCTTCCTACGGATGGGAATATTGGGTACAAGTGAATTATAACGTGTCGAAAGAAGTTGCTATGTACTTGCGGATATCCCAGGATGACAAGTTAAAAAATGCCGGCCGCGATATGGTATCGATGAAACAATTGCAGCCGGTAAATAATATACATCTCCGTTATCAAATTCGCTACACATTATTATCGGGGCTTTCTATGACAGACCTTCTGGAAGGTTCTTTTTTCCGGGGAGCGAATTATGAAACAGGCGTGGTTTTGTATCATGATATAAAATATAAGCCGGCACTATTGCCGGTTGATTTTTCGCTACGTTTTGCTGTTTTCGATACCGATAGCTGGAATGCACGTATTTATGCTTATGAGAACGATGTGCTGTATGCCATGTCGATACCTGCATACTCGGGGAAAGGAGCGCGATGGTATGTGAATCTGCATACGACGTTAAAGAAGCGCGTGGATATTTGGTTGCGTTATGCACAAAGCCGCTACGTTAACCAAACAACTAATGGTAGCGGGCTGAATACTATTGATGGAAATACGCACACCGACATTAAGTTGCAGATGAGTGTGAAAATATAAGTCTTTTACAACTTCTTTATTTTGATCTTATCGCCCGGAAATATCTTTTGATTTTTGCTGAATCCGTTCAAATTCATAATATCGTAGTACGATACATCATCATAGTTTTGGGCAATGCTCCAAAGATTTTCATTCTTTTTTACGGTGTGCATGATATAACCTCCGCTCGAGGAAGTTTTAGCTTGCCCCGAGCTTGCCGTTGTAGTACTGCTTTTCTTCGGAGCAGCGCCTTTAGCATATACAATCAATTTTTGATTTGGTTTGATGATATTGCCCCTGATATCGTTCCAGTAGCGTAAATCCGACACGGAAACCCTGTACTTCTGGGCTATTTCACCCAATGTTTCGCCTTTTTGCACACGGTGTGTAAGTTGCGAACGCCCTTCTAACGACGAAGGCATGGATACGCGGCTTCCTACATTCCGGATGATATTGGGATTATTATATATACTGTCTTTATAGGCGTATATTTCTTTTTCTTTTTCGGCGAAAGCCGCTGTATATTCATAGGGAATACGCAATACATAAGGACGCTCCGTTCCCGGAATAACATCGCGTATGTATTGTGGATTATAATTACGTAGCTCATCGACAGGAATATCTATCACTGCTGAAACCTGATCGAAATGCAACATTTTGTTGACATAAAACGTATCTACATGCGCCGGCATTTCTATTTTTTTAGGGCACAAACCATGCTCTTTGTAATATTTCAAAAGATAGCTGGCTGCTACAAAAGCCGGTACATAGCCACGGGTTTCGCGCGGCAGGTAATTATAAATTTCCCAATAATCGCGTTTATTTCCGGCACGGCGAATCGCTTTTTGCACATTTCCCGTACCGCAGTTGTAGGCTGCAATAGCCAATGACCAGTCGCCAAAAATATCGTATAAATCTTTCATGTGACGGGCAGCGGCATGCGTAGCGGCAATCGGGTCGTAGCGCTCTTCTACATATGAATTCATCGTTAATCCGTACATTTTAGCCGTGCCGTACATAAATTGCCACATCCCTTTTGCTTTTGCGCGCGAAACAGCCCGCTGGTTAAAAGCGGATTCTATAATGGCCATGGCACGTAGCTCTATGGGCATGTCATACTGGTCTAATATTCCTTCAATAATAGGAAGGTAAAACTCCCCTAAACCTAAAATCATTTCCGACTTTTCCGCTATTTTTTGTGTATAGAGAATAATATGGCTTCGGACAATATGATTATACGGTAAATCAATAATGCCCGGCATCGCTTTAAGCCGGTTGATATATACGGAGTCGGGCAAATCGGCCGCGGGGATTACTTCTCCTTCGCGTAAGGTGTATATGCCGCTGGAATCTTGTAGCGCACGTTTCAAATACCAAATCGATAATAAGCTATCCAAGTTATGTTCATCTTCAATAGCTTGTACTTCTTCCCCGTTGATCGTAATGACTTTCCCGCCCGTAATGGTGGTATCCGTTATTTCTTTTACTACTTTCTGTTTCCTGCTTTCCTGAGCATCGGTAGTAAATACATTGCCAAGCAATAATACGGCTATTAAAAACAAAAATTTTTTCATCATAATTTGAAACTTTTAAAAGGTAATATTTAAGCGCATTCCTACGGCCGGCGCTTGTAACGGCCGTGAAGCATAAATATTTTCATAGAGTAAGGTGGGGCTTATTTTCATGGTCAGGTCATCGCTGACATCAAAGTCGCTTAAATGGGCGAATACATTCGCATCAATAATATTGAGTAAATACACAAGGCCGGTATATACTACCGCATAGTCCCGCTGGCGGCGGAAATTATCACGATAAGATTTTAATTGACTGGAGCTCATACGTCCGTTGAATTCATCGGTCGTATTGGGATTATTATCGGTCAATGCATTATATGCATCGCGGAATCGCTGATATTGCGAAGAATTGTAGGAATACAAATAGGATGTAAACACCAATCCTCCATATATGATAGGAATTTTCCAATAGTGCCCGTTGTACACTTGTCCCAAACCCGGCAGCATGGCCGAGTATATGGTGGCTCGCGCCGGAATAACTTCTTTATTGGTTTTGTATGATACGACTCCGTCCATCAGGCTTGCCCAATATACCAACGCTGCTCCGGCATACAATAGGTTTCGCTGTGTTCTGTAATGGCTTTCGCCGGTATCCATCCATTTGATATTACTGGCATAGCCTCCGAAAACACATCCGGCAATGCCGCCCCAAACAACCGGAATTTTCCAATAATCACGATTATAGGCTTGCGAATAAGAGGGGACTAAAAGGGAGGCCGCCCATACGCGTGAAATACTTAAAGAGTCTTCCCCTTTAAGCCCTTTCCAATAATTTTTTCCGGGAGGATTGACGCCGGGCTGCGTAAGCTGTGCTTGTGTTTGTGTAAAAAAGCAAACTAAAAAAGCTATTGCTAACAGCCAATTTCTGACAATATTTCGTATGGCAAACAATATTACTTATCGTTAAATCGAGAAAGAAAGATATCGATTTCCGTATCGTTTGCGAAAGGAATCGTAATGCTGCCTTGTCCTTTGTCGTTACGTTTGATGTTGATATTGCTATTGAAATAATGTTCCAACACTTCGATAAGGCGGGAGTAATTTTCAGGTAAAACTATTTCCGGTACCGCTTGTTTAGCCGGTTTTGGCTCCGTCAGTTTCTTGACCATTTCTTCAACCTGACGAACAGAAAGCCCTTCATCTATTGCTTTGCGCGCTACTTTTAGCTGATTTTTTTCTTGCTCTATCCCTGCAATGGCGCGGGCATGCCCCATGGAGAGCTTGCGTTCGCGAATGGCTAATTGTATTTCAGCCGGAAGGCTCAATAAACGTAAATAATTGGTAACGGTTGCCCGCTTTTTCCCAACACGTTTGCCAAGTGTTTCCTGTGTTAAGTCACATTCATCAATAAGCTGTTGATACGACAATGCGATTTCAATAGCATCGAGGTCTTCGCGTTGAATATTTTCTATCAACGCCATTTCAATCATTCCTTGGTTGTCAGCAGTGCGAATATAAGCCGGAATGCTTTCCAAACCGGCGATTTTCGATGCCCGGAAACGGCGTTCTCCACTGATAATCTGATATTGTCCCGCAGCTGTTTTCCGTACGGTAATAGGCTGGATAAGCCCGTGTGTTTTTATAGAATCTGCTAATTCTTGTAAAGCTTCTTCGTCAAAGTGAGTACGCGGTTGATAGGGATTAACCTCCACTTCGTCAAGCATAATTTCCGTCACGCCGGTGTTTATTTCGTTTGCTTCTGCCGGTGGCGGTGTTACAGCACGTGCCGGACGTGCGGTTCCGGTGTTGGCATCGCCTAACAGGGCGCCTAATCCTTTTCCTAAAGCCTCTCTTTTTGCCATAATTTATTTCTCAGTTTCTACAATTTCGTTTTTCAGGATAATTTCTTTTGCTAAGTTTAAGTAATTGCTGGAACCCGCTGAAGCGGCATCATATAAAATAACCGGTTTGCCATAAGAGGGCGACTCGCTCAGGCGAATATTCCGTTGAATAATGCTTTGGAATACCATGCCGGAAAAATGCCGGCGCACTTCTTCCACCACTTGGTTGGCCAGGCGTAAGCGGGCATCATACATGGTCAGTAAAAATCCTTCGATAGCTAATTCCGGATTTAAACGGGTTTGTACTATTTTTACCGTGTTCAGTAGTTTACCCAATCCTTCCAATGCAAAGAATTCGCATTGTACGGGAATGATAATGGAGTCGGCGGCCGTGAGCGCATTCACGGTGATAAGGCCTAATGAAGGAGAACAGTCAATTAAAATATAATCATAGGCTGCGCGTGCTTTTTCTAATACTTTCTTGAGGATTTTTTCCCGGTCGGGTAATTGCAGCATTTCAATTTCTGCCCCCACTAAATCGATATTCGACGGTAATAAATGCAAGCCTGCAATTTCGGTTTCCAAGATGGCCGTATCATAGGTTGCCGCGCCAATCATACATTCGTAGATGGTATTATTTTGCATATTGGCTACATCAAATCCAAAGCCCGAGGTGGAATTTGCTTGAGGATCGGCGTCGATGAGCAGCACTTTCTTTTCCAAGACAGCCAGGCAGGCTGCTAAGTTAATGGCAGTGGTGGTTTTTCCCACGCCTCCTTTTTGATTTGCAATAGCAATAACTTTACCCATAAATGAGATTTTTCATATGTGATATAATCAGCAAATTTACAAAATCTTTTTCAGCTTTTTATAAATTGTCGTAAATTTGTCTCGGAGGCAATCCTGCAAGAAAACGAAAATAAGTTTAGAATCACAACTTTACAATATAAAAGAATATGATTAAAGAGGGTTGGATGGTTATAGTGAACCCCAAAGCGGGGAGCGGGCACGGGCTGGCCGATTGGCCTGTTATATCAAACCAAATGAACCGCAGCGGGGTGGATTTTTCGTGTGTATTTACCGAACACAAATACCATGCGGTGGAACTTACCGTGAAAGCGATTAACGACGGATACCGGAAAATTGTGGCTATCGGGGGCGATGGAACGGTAAACGAGATTGTGAATGGGATTTTTATTCAAAAGCTCGTGCCAACGACCGATATTGCATTGGCCGTGGTGCCGGCCGGTACCGGAAACGACTGGGTGCGTATGTTCGGCATTCCCAAAACATATTCGGATGCGGTACAGGCCATTGTTGATAAACGGACTATTTTGCAAGACGTAGGGTTAATTACTTTTCATGAAACAAAGGTGAAACATACGCGTTATGTCGCTAACGCCGCCGGCATGGGGTTCGATGCTATGGTAAACCGCCGTTTCAATCGCCTGAAAGACGAAGGGCGCATGGGAAAGTGGCTCTACATAAGAAGTACGCTAAAAGTGTTGTTTGCCTACAAATCCAAACATTTCAAAATAATTGTAGATGGAGAACAGATGTTTGATGACGATGTATTCAGTGCGTTGGTAGGCATTGGAAAGTACAATGGGGGAGGGCTTATGCAAACGCCTAATGCCATTGTCGATGACGGCTTGTTCGATATTACGGTTATCAAGCGTATCAACCCTCTTAGTGTGATTCGTCATTTCCGGAAATTGTATAACGGGAAACTTTATAACTATTCCAAAGTAATTGCCCGGCAAGGGAAACACATAAACATCGAAACAAATCCCGAGAGCCCGATTGAAATTGACGGGGAAGCTATGGGCTACTCGCCTTTTACATTCGAGTTAGTGCCGCAAAGTATTAAAGTGGTGGTGGGGCCGAAGTATCAGCTATAAAAAATAGACATTCTTATTTTAGTATAGTTCTTCAACAAAACTACCCTCTTGTCATTCTGAGCGAAGCGAAGAATCTATTTCCAGTTACAGATTCTTCGCTTCGCTCAGAATGACAAAGAAGAAAATTTTCTAAAATTACTTTTCTTTGTTGAAACGGTAAACCGTGGGGCCGTTCGGGTGTGCGCCTTTCAGCGACCAGTCAAACACCAGTTTATCGGCGTCAAGTTCTTTGATGACGAACGACGAAATGCTCCAACATAAACTAAAGGAGCCGGACTTAATGTATATCGTCCGTACGCCGTTTTTCACTTCGGAAGTCCATTTCCCGCTGTTATTCCCTTCCGGCTCTCCCGCTCCCCGTTGCGAACCGTAATCAATAAAAAAAGTACTGTCGGCATTGAATGTAACGGTGTTGTCTTTATAAGACGCCGGAGAATTGGTTTTGTTCCCTGCCGGACAATAGCCGCTCCAGCCCTCCATCTGCCAGGTACCTAATAGCAAGTCGCGCGTTTCTTTGTCTTCTTTTTGACAGGCAAACAAACATTGCAAGGCAATAAACACTGCCGAAAAGCATGCACACACTTTTATTGTTTTCATAATTGAGGATATAATTTATGTGGCAAATATACATATAGTCTGAGAAATAATTACCTTTGCATGTTCCAATACAAAACTTTTTTCGATGAAAAAAACCGTCTTATTCTTCCTCTTATTTTTTAGCATAGCGGCCGCTCTCACGGCTTCGCCGCGTTTTTATTTACTGACCATCGGCGAGGCGGACGAAATATATGCTCTTTACGGGCACACGGCTATTCGTGTGGAAGATACGGCCCACAATATTGATTTTATTGTGGATTGGGGAGTATTCGATTTCAATCAACCGAATTTTTACACCAATTTTGCTAAAGGGCGGATGCTATACACTACGGCAACCCATCCGTATGAAAATTATCTCCGGCAATGTTATTATTCGAAAAAAGGAGTGGCTTCTCGCGAAATTCTTTTAAACGAGAAGCAAAAAGAACGCTTGTGGACATTGATTGCGCATAATTTAGAACCTCAAAACCGTGATTATTATTACAAATTTATTCAGGATAACTGCGCTACCCGGCCGCGTGATTTATTGGAACAAGCGGTAGGCGCCGATTTAGTTTATCCGGAACATCCATCGGAGAACCAAACATTCCGCGATATTTTACATCACTATCAACGCCATCATGCATGGTACAATCTGTTGATAGATATCATTCTCGGTTCGCATATCGATAAAAAGGCCGATTTCCGGGAACAGATGTTTATTCCCGAGTATTTAGAAAACAATATGTCGCAAGCCATGGTGAGCGATACGGTAACCCATTCGTTGCTGAGCCCTCCAACAGTGATTATTGAAAAGACGCCGCTACGCAAAACGCCTCGTTTATTAGCGCCGAACTTTGTTTTCTTGCTACTGCTGTTTATTTTATTATTGCTGGATTATATGCAAAAAGGGCGGAAATTGCTGCGTATTTTCGATGTCTGTTTCTTCAGCCTTATCGTATTCTTCGGTTTGTTGATTATGGTGCTTTGGGGTTTCAGCCTGCATCAGGAAACCTATGGCAATTTCAATATTCTTTGGTTGAATCCTTTATTCATCCTGCCATTAATCGCCTTGCGTTCGTCCGGAAAGAAGATGTGGTTGTTCGTTACGGCCGGTTATGTTTTGCTGTTTGGGATTGCGGCGGCGGCGGGGCTTTTTCCGCAAGCGTTTCCTTTTGCTATGTATGTTGTATTGTTGATTATTCTGGAACGCTGTTATTTTAGCTGGAAAGCAAAAACAAAAAGGAATTCTTCAAAAAGTGAAAAAATACTTTAACCGCAAAGACGTTCCGCAGCTTTTGCTCCTTCCCAGTGTGCTTTGCGGTTAAAATACTTCTTGCACATCTCCTTCGAGATGTTGTTTCGAGGATTATTGCGGTTCAAACATGTCCTTGCTGGCGCCGCAAACGGGACAAACCCAGTCGTCCGGAATATCTTCAAACGCGGTTCCGGGAGCAATGCCTCCGTCGGGGTCGCCTTTAGCCGGATCATATACATAGCCGCAAGGGCCGCAAACGTAAGTTTTCATAAATTTTCTCCTTTTTAATGCGATAATTTTTGATTTTTGAAAAAAGTCATTTAATTAATTTTCTTTACCTTTAGCGTTACTTCCACATTATTTCGGGTAGCGTTAGAGTACGGGCAAACTTGATGGGCTTCTTTTACTAATTCTTCAGCCTCTTTTTGCTCCAAGCCGGAGATAGCAACTTCCATTTCCACGGATAATTGAAATCCGCCGCCGGGTTTGTTTCCAATGCTTACTTTTGCGGTGACGCTTGATTCTATACGTTTTTTCTTTAAGAGCGCTACATGATTCAAAGCGCTGCCGAAACAAGCCGAATAACCGGCTGCAAATAATTGTTCGGGATTGGTGAAGGCTCCTCCGGGGCCTCCCATTTCTTTGGGCGGCCTGACTTCAAAGTCTAAGATGCCGTCCGATGATTTTACATGTCCGCTACGTCCGCCAACGGAAGTGGCTACTGCTGTGTATAATGCATCCATATTGATGTAATAGTTAATAATATTTTATAATAAAATTGTTGACGATGTTACTTCCTGCAAAAACCATTCCCTTATAATTCTTGCGTCAATTTAGAAGCCGTTTAAATTTTATTTAATTCGGATATAGATATGATGCTGATTAACCCGGATCCACGTCAATAGAAATTTCTACCCCGGAAAATCCGGCAATAGCGTGTAATTTGGCGAAATTCTCCACTAAAAGGGTTTTCATTTTATCGGAAGGATGCGTGCGTTCCAGGCGTATCCAGAAGTTGAGGATATGCCGGTTTTGAATTTGGTGTACTAAGGGTTGAAACGGCCCGGTGAGGCGTTTTCCTAAAACGGGCAACAGCAGCGTGCGCAATGTGTCGGCAGCCTGTTGCAAGGTTTCCGCCTTGTAGTGTTTCAATGTAAGGCTGATGAGCCGAGTGTAGGGAGGAAATAAAAATTCTTTGCGTTCGGTTAATTGCGCGGCAAAAAAAGTGGTGTAGTCGCCTTTTTTCACTAAGTCGATAACGAGATTTTCCGGTTGTGCTGTTTGAATAATCACGCGGCCTTTACGGTTTTTTCGCCCGGCACGGCCGCTCACTTGCGTCAGTAGTTGGTAGCTGCGCTCGTGTGCGCGGAAGTCGGGGAAATTCAATAAATTGTCGGCATTCAGCACGCCCACCAAGCTGACATGCTCGAAATCCAAGCCTTTGCTCACCATTTGGGTGCCTACCAAAATATCGGTTTCGCCGCGCTCGAATGCACCGATAATACGGCCGTAAGCATGTTTTCCGCGTGCCGAGTCCAAATCCAGCCGGCCGATGCGGGCAGCAGGAAAAAGAATCCGTAAATCTTCTTCTAACTGCTCCGTGCCGAATCCTTTGGTTTTTAAAGCGTGGCTGTGGCATTCGGGACAAGCGCCCGGAAGGCTTTGCGTAAATCCGCAATAGTGGCATACCAACGCATGGACGTTTTTATGGTAAGTCAAACTTACACTGCATTGCCGGCAGTGCGGAATGTAGCCGCACTCGTCGCATTGCACGAAAGGCGAAAATCCGCGCCGGTTCTGGAATAGAATAACCTGTTCGTTTTGTGCAAGTGTTTCTTCCATCGCATGCAGCAGTTGGTGCGAAAACAAGCCGTTCCATTGTTTTTTTTTGCGGGCGCGGATACTGTCCACCACTTCAATGTCGGGCAGCGTCACATCGTGAAAACGTTCGGAAAGCGTTACCAATCCGTATTTTCCGGCTTTGGCATTGTAGTAGGTTTCGATGGCCGGCGTGGCCGTCCCGAGCAGCACTTTGGCATTATGTTGTGTGGCTAACACAATAGCTGTGTCGCGTGCATGATAGCGAGGCGCCGGGTCGTATTGCTTGTAGCTCGACTCATGCTCTTCGTCCACAATAACCAATCCTAAATGCTCGAAGGGCAAAAATACCGACGAACGCACACCAAGCAATACCTTCACTTGCGGCGTTTCTACATTTTCGGAAGCAGTCAGGCTGTTGTAAATTTCTACCCGTTCTTCGTCGTTGTACTTAGAGTGATAAACGCCCACGGTGTTGCCGAAAACACTTTGCAAGCGATGGACCAATTGTGTCGTCAATGCAATTTCCGGCACTAAATATAATACTTGCTTGCCTTGCCGGAGTTGTTCGGCAATAAGGTGTATGTATATTTCGGTTTTTCCGGAAGCGGTGACGCCGTGGAGCAGCACTACTTCCTTGGACAGGAAGAGCTCGTTGATAGTATCGATAGCGCTTTGTTGCGCTTCCGAAAGCTGCGGCATGGCTTTGCTCGCAATAGCCGAATAATTGAGGCGGCTGACTTCGTGCGCAACATTTTCGAAAATGTTTTTTGCCACACAAGCGGCATATACCGCATCGGACGACCGCGCCGTGTCGATGAACAGGCGTTTCGGAAATTCCGGCGGATTGCTGTAGTCAATGCTTCCGCCGCTAAGATGAATATATTCTTCCAACAATGCGGCTTGCTTTTTGGCGCGTTGCAGCTTTTCCAAAACAGCGTGCAACTTTTCGTCGGAATGAATATCGGGATGCAGGCGGGTGAATGTTTCGGTACGCGCTTTGTAGCCTTTGCGAAAGCCGTTGGGGAGCGCGGCCACCATGATTTCGCCGAGGCTGCACATGTAATATTCGGCCATCCACTCCCACAAATGGATTTGGGTGTCGTCCACAATCGGTTCGTCGTCGAGCACCGCGTCAATATTTTTTACGGCAAAAGAAGGTGTTTCAGTGTGAATACGGCGCACAATGGCCGGATATTTTTTGTTGCCTACAGAAACCTGTACCCGCATACCCGCACGGAGCTTTTCTTCCAATTCTCTGGGAACGGAATAACTGAGCGTTTTTGGCAAAGCTAAAGGTACTATCACTTCTGCGAAAAGGGGCATGATGTTAAAAAGGTTTTTAAAATTATTTTACGTCTGTTAATACTGTTCAAAAATCATTTTTAACCACAATGGACACAAAGTATATACAAGGGGCACCAGGATAGAACCTGTGATTTTTTATACTTTGTGTTCTTTGTGAAAACCTTTTGTGCTATTTGTGGTAAATGATTTCTGCCTTTCTTTTTGAATAGCTTTTTAAAAATCTTTGTGCTTGGTGTCGATGATAATGGTTACCGGGCCGTCGTTTACCAGCGCTACTTGCATGTGTGCGCCGAACACGCCGGATTGCACTTTTTTACCGCTTTCAGTTTCTAATTTCGCGATGAATTTTTCATACATCGGAATCGCAAATTCGGGATTAGCCGCGCGGATATACGAGGGGCGGTTTCCTTTTTTGGTCGAAGCGTGTAAGGTAAATTGGCTGACCACCAGTAATTCCCCTTCGGCGTCTGTTAGCGAAAGATTCATGACGCCTTGCTCGTCGTCGAACACACGCAGGTGCGTGATTTTTTTGCACAACCAATCGATATCCTCGTCCGTGTCGGCTTCTTCGATGCCAACCAACACCAGCAAGCCTTTTTCGATGAACGAAACGCAATGCGCTTCGATGGTTACCGAAGCTTCTTTTACCCGTTGAATAACTACCCGCATTATCGTCTCAGTACAAAGTTGGAACCTAAATATTTTCTGCGCACTTCTTCGTTATTGGCCAAATCTTCGGCTGTTCCGCTTTCCAGGATATTCCCGTCGTACAGCAGATAAGCGCGGTCGGTAATGGCCAGCGTTTCGTGCACGTTGTGGTCGGTAATAATCACGCCGATATTTTTTTCTTTTAATTTCGAGACGATGGTTTGAATGTCTTCTACCGCAATCGGGTCAACGCCTGCAAAAGGTTCGTCGAGCAAAATAAATTTCGGGTCAATGGCCAATGCACGGGCAATTTCGCAACGGCGGCGCTCGCCACCGGAGAGTTGGATACCGAAGCTTTTACGCACTTTATGCAGGCTGAATTCATCAATCAGCATTTCCAACCGCACGTTGCGCTGGTCTTTGTCCATGTCGGTAGTTTCCATCACCGCCATGATATTTTGTTCCACCGTTAATTTACGAAATACGGACGCTTCCTGCGCCAAATAGCCCACGCCCAATTGCGCACGCTTGTACATGGGCTCTTTGGTGATATCCGTTTCGTCCAAGAATATTTGTCCGGCATTCGGTTTAATCAATCCTACAATCATGTAGAACGAGGTGGTTTTTCCGGCTCCGTTCGGGCCCAGTAAACCTACAATTTCGCCTTGTTGCACTTGTATCGAAACACCTTTCACCACGGTGCGTGTTCCGTATTTTTTGACTAAATTTTTGCAGTGTAAAAGCATGTTGTTGTTCAACGTTTAATGTTTTAAATTCAATGTTAGTCCACAGGTTATACAGATTTTTACAGATTAACAAAAATTCAATATCTAAAATCTGACATCCGTTATTATTTACAGATTCTTCGCTTCGCTCAGAATGACAAAAGCATGCGCTTCGAGCTATTCATAGTTCATCATTCATCATTCATCATTCATCATTCATAACTCATCGTTAAACCACCCCTTCCCGCATAATGTCGTGAATGTGCACCATGCCGATATATTGCCCGTTGCGCAATACCGGAAGTTGTGTGATTTCATTCTTCTCCATCATTTCATAAGCATTCACGGCCAGCTCGTCGGCATCCACGGTTTTCGGGTGGTGCGTCATGATGTCTTTGGCTTGTAATTTATTGAACGATTCGCCTTTTTCCACCATGCGCCGTACGTCGCCATCGGTAATGATTCCGATAAATTCGTCGTTGTCCGCCATCACAGCGGTGGCGCCTAAGCGGTTGGCCGAAATGGTAATAATGCTTCGCTGGATACTGTCGTTTGCTTTTACTTTCGGGAGCAGTTTCGGGTTCATGATATCGCCTACCGTTAAGTAAAGCTTTTTCCCCAAAGAACCGCCCGGATGATAGCGGGCAAAATCCTGCGCCGTGAAACCGCGCAGTTCCAACAAGCAAACGGCTAATGCGTCGCCTATTACCAATTGTGCAGTGGTACTGGTGGTGGGCGCTAAATTATTCGGGCAGGCTTCTTCGTTCACCGTGGCATGCAACACATAGTCGGCCTGTTGCGCCAGATACGAGTCGGCATTGGAAACAATGGCAATGAGTTTATTTCCCATTCTGCGTATAAACGGAACCAATACTTTTATCTCTGCGGTATTGCCGCTTTTCGAAAGGCAAATCACCACATCGTCGGGCTGGATAATGCCCAAATCGCCGTGAATGGCATCGGCCGCATGCATGAAAATGGCCGGCGTGCCGGTGGAATTGAGCGTAGCTACGATTTTTGTAGCAATAATAGCGCTTTTCCCGATACCGGAAACAATCACCCTGCCTTTTGAATTATAAATAAGGTGCACTGTTTTTTCAAAATCATCATTTACATAAGTTGTTAATTTCTTAATGGCAGAGGCTTCCGCTTCGATGGTTTGAATGGCTGTGTTTTTTATATCGACTGTCTTATTGCTTTTTATCATAAGAGTTTTAAAAAAATGAAAAACAAAAGTGAGACAAAGGTACACAAATATCAAAACTTTTTTATCTTTGTAATACGAATTATGGAAATAACCGACGAAAAGCTACATGAACATCTAAAGGCGTATTTTGGCTTTAATACGTTTAAAGGTTTGCAGGAACCTGTTATACGCAATGTATTGGGCGGTAACGATACTTTTGTGTTGATGCCGACCGGTGGCGGGAAATCGCTCTGCTACCAGTTGCCGGCGTTGTTGCTGGAAGGTACGGCCATCATTATCTCTCCGCTGATTGCATTGATGAAAAATCAGGTGGACGCCATTCGTGGGTTTATTGCCGATAACAATGGCGTGGCGCATTTCCTCAACTCTTCGTTGAATAAGCAGCAATTGATGGAAGTACATGCCGATTTGCTGAGCGGATGTACCAAATTATTATATGTCGCCCCCGAGTCGTTGACAAAAGAAGAAAATGTTCAACTCTTTCGTCAGTTGCAAATTTCGTTCTATGCTATTGACGAAGCGCACTGTATCTCAGAGTGGGGGCACGATTTCCGCCCGGAATATCGTCGCCTGCGCCCGATTATTACGGAAATAGGCAGCGCGCCGATTATAGCGCTTACGGCCACTGCTACGCCGAAAGTGCAACATGATATCCAAAAAACACTGGGCATGTTAGACGCCAAAGTGTTTAAATCGTCTTTCAACCGCCCGAATCTTTATTACGAACTGCGGTCGAAAGTGAATACCGAAAAAGAAATCATCCGTTTTATACGCAACAACGAAGGGAAATCCGGCATTATTTATTGCCTGAGCCGTAAAAAAGTGGAAGATTTGGCCGAACTACTGAAAGTGAATGATATAAAGGCTCTTCCGTACCATGCCGGCATGGATAGCGCTACACGTTCGGCCAATCAGGATAAATTCCTCATGGAAGAAGTGGATGTCATTGTAGCTACCATTGCGTTCGGAATGGGAATCGACAAGCCGGATGTGCGCTTTGTAATTCACTACGACATCCCGAAAAGCTTGGAAGGCTATTATCAGGAAACCGGCCGCGCCGGCCGCGATGGCGGCGAAGGGCAATGCATCGCATTCTACAGCTATAAAGATATTCAGAAACTGGAAAAGTTTATGCAGGGTAAACCGGTTGCCGAACAGGAAATCGGAAAACAATTGCTGCAGGAAACCATGGCTTATGCCGAGTCGAGCGTATGTCGGCGCAAAGTATTACTGAACTATTTTGGAGAAGAATACTATCAGGAGAATTGTGGAAGTTGTGATAATTGCTTGCATCCGCGGAAACAATTTGAAGCGCAGGAATATTTGACATTAGTGTTGGAAACCGTGATGGCTGTGAAAGAAAAATTCAAGGCCGAACATGTTGCTAATGTTATTACCGGCACGATGAACTCGACCATTAAATCCTATCATCATCATGAATTGGAGTTATTCGGCGAAGGGGCCGATAAAGATATCCGCTTTTGGAATGCTATTATCCGTCAAGCGCTTATCTTGCATTTTCTGGAGAAAGAGATTGAAAATTATGGTTTGTTGAAGCTGACCGATTTGGGACGTGCCTACTTATGTGCACCTTATCCGGTAATGCTTTCCGAAGATCATGAATATGCCGCCGACGATGACGACGATGACTTGCTGATAGGGCAGGGCGGCCGGTCGTCGGGAGGTTTTGACGAAGAGCTTTTCTTGATGCTGAAGAATCTGCTGCACAATTTGTCGAAGCGTTTGAACATACCGCCATATGCTATTTTCCAGGACCCGTCTCTGGAAGACATGTGTATTCAATATCCGATTTGTATTGACGAACTGAAAAATTGTCATGGCGTGGGTGAAGGAAAGGCTCGTAAATTCGGGCTCGAATTTGTGACCCTCATCAAACAATATGTGGAAGAGAAAGAAATAGAACGCCCGCAGGAAATGATTGTCAAATCGATTGTTAATAAATCGGGGCTGAAAGTTTTTATCATTCAAAGTATCGACCGTAAAGTAATGTTTGAAGACATAGCCAATGCCAAAGGGCTGGAGATGGATAAATTATTGGACGAGATTGATGCGATTGTGAATTCCGGCACCAAGTTGAACATTGATTATTATGTGGGGCAAGTGGTTGACGAGGACAAACAAGAAGAAATTTATGACTATTTCCGTTATGAGGCGGAAAGCGACTCGTTGAAAGCGGCTATGGAAACATTAGGCTCCGATTACACGGAAGAGGAAGTCCGAGTGGTGCGTATTAAATTTATGTCTGAAATGGCAAATTAAGAATTATAACTTTTCTTGCTAATTATTTAAAAATTCTTACTATCTTCGCGTCTGGAGTTTAAAATTGTAAGTCTATGTCGCGATACAAAATTGACCATTTAGACCAGAAAATCTTAGGATTTCTCACTAAAAATGCACGAATGCCCTTTTTGGAAATAGCACGCGATTGTGGTATTTCTGGCGCAGCTATTCACCAACGGGTGAAAAAAATGGAAGAAGCCGGTATCATCACCGGTTCGCGCTTATTGGTTAAACCTAAGGCGTTAGGCTTGGAAGTTTGCGCATACATAGGCGTGCATTTAACACAATCCAGTAAATACGCCGAAACAATCGAAATCTTCAAAAATGTTCCTGAAATTGTAGAATGTCATTTTGTAACAGGAGATTACGCCATTCTTTTAAAAGTGTATTGCCGTGACCACGAACATCTGATGGATGTGCTGGTAAATGTTATTCAGCCTATTCCTTCAGTGGCTAATACCGATACGCTTATTTCGCTCGATCAAGCTATTGAGCGTCAGGTTTGGGTGAAAGATAAACATCGTCTTGTGAAGAAAGGAAAATAGGAAAAAGAGCCTCCGCTATTAGCACATCTTCCGGTGTCGTGATTTTAATATTTAATTTACTTCCTTCAAACATCGATATGGTGGCACCTGCATATTCTACTACCGAAGCGTCATCGGTAAACGAAGGCATGTAGGGCGTTTTGTAAGCTTCCTGCAGTATGTTCGCTTGAAAAATTTGTGGCGTTTGCACATTTCTATAATCATCCCTCCATACGGCCACACTTTGCCCTGCTTGTACTTTTCGTAACGAATCTACCGGCGTGATAACCGGTATGGCTGCTCCTGTTTTTTCCGCCATTTCCATTCCTCGTTTGAGCATTGCTTGCGAAACGAATGGCCGGACGCCGTCGTGAACAACAATAATCCCTTCGTTACCGCATTCCGCCAATGCGTTTTTTACAGAATGAAACCGAGAAAAACCTCCGGCTACTACGGTATGAGCAATGGTAAAATGGTATTGACGGCACAACTCTTTCCATGTTTCGAAGATATCCTTCGGTAAAACCACCAAAAGTTGCATTTTTTTATCGAAACTACGGAATTGTTCCATCGTATGCATCAATACCGGCTTGCCGTTCAATACGATAAACTGTTTAGGGATATTTCCGCCCATTCTGCTCCCTGAGCCTCCGGCTACAATAATGGCATATTTTTTCATGCTTCATGAACGTTAAAAAGGGGCGTCCGAATTCGAAGGCGGAATTTCAAAAGTCTTGTTATAGTCTATGCCTGCGGCATGATTCATTTTTGAAGAAATTGTTTTTATTTCGCCTTGTTGCGTAATGTCTATATCTTCCACATCCATAAACTTTGCCTGCTCTTTGCGGAAACGTAGCTGGACGTCACCGGTAGAGCCGTTACGGTGCTTCGCTATAATAATTTCAGCAATACCCAGTAACGAGTTTCCTTGCTCGTCTTCGGTGATACCGTAATATTCCGGGCGGTGAATAAATAATACCAAGTCGGCATCTTGTTCGATAGCGCCTGATTCGCGCAAGTCGCTCAATTGCGGGCGGCGGTTTCCGCCGCGTGTTTCCACCGAGCGGTTAAGCTGCGACAAAGCGATGATCGGCACGCCTAACTCCTTCGCCACTGCTTTCAATGAGCGTGAAATGGCCGATACTTCCTGTTCGCGCAGGCCTTTCATTTCCGGAGGGCCGCTCATCAATTGCAGGTAGTCTATTATGATGAGCTTTATCTGATGTGCCATCACCAAACGGCGGGCTTTGGCGCGAAATTCGAAAATAGAGAGCGCCGGCGTATCGTCGATATAAAGCGGGGCTTCTACCAGATTTTTAATGCATGTCTCGAGTTGCACCCATTCGTATTGCTGTAATTTTTTACCACCACGGATTTTATCGGATTCCAGCCCCGATTCGCTGGTTAATAAACGTTTTACCAATTGAACGGCCGGCATTTCGAGGGAGAAAAATGCCACAGGAACCTTGTGTTCTACCGTCATATTACGGGCCATCGAGAGCACAAAGGCTGTTTTACCCATAGAGGGGCGAGCCGCTACTATAATCATATCGGAAGCTTGCCAGCCGAGTGTCACGCGGTCCATGGCCGTATAGCCCGAAGGAACTCCGCTTAGCCCATCGTCTCTGTCCTGCGCTTTCTGGAGTTCGGCAAAAGCGTCTTTTACCACTGAGCTCACGTGTTGTGTCTCGCGGCGGATATTGCCCTCCGCCAATTCGAAAATTTTTTGTTGAGCGTTGTCTAACAGGTCATCTACGCCAATGTTTTCATCGAACGAGTCGCGCTGTATTTCGGACGAGATCCCGATAAGTTCCCGCTGGATGTATTTTTGCGCAATGATTTTTGCATGATATTCCACATGTGCTGCCGACCCTACTTTCATCGTGAGTTGCGATAGATAATAAGGGCCGCCTATTTCGTCCAGCTGGCTGCTTTTGCGCAGTTCTTCCGTTACCGTGAGAATATCGATCGGTTCGTGCCGGCTCGAGAGGGCTTGAATAGCGGCATATATTTTTTGATGAGCTTCTTTATAAAAACTATCTGCTTTAAGAATGCCTTGTACATCGACAATCGCTTCTTTCTCCAACATTAATGCGCCGAGTACAGCTTCCTCTAAATCAATTACTTGAGGTGGTTTTTTGCCGATGTCCATTCCTATCAATTGGACATTGTTTTCTTTTTTCTTCCGTGTAGTACTTGTAGTTGCTGTTTTCGCCATGTTTTTTCCTTCAAAATGGAGGCCAAAGATAGTGATTTGAGAAGATTAAATGCTCATCTTGTTGAAAAGAATATAAGTTATTTATTATCAATTAATTAATATGTTCACCATGTGTTAATAACAATTATGATAATTAGTTGAAAAATGGCTGAAAAGAGGTTAATAACTGTTTATGCCTCGTGGGTTGATGCTTGGCGTATTCTGCCGCTTTTGCGTTCGTTGTCTTTTGTGCTGAAAACAATGTTGTAAATATTTATTTTAAGTTGTCTGTTAATAGCGAAAAATGGTTATTTTTGACGCGTAATTTATTCGTCGATGGATACCAAGTTAGGATTATATGTACTGTATGCAGGGGGCACGGCTCTCCTGATATCTTTTTTGTTAATGCCCTTACTCGTAAAAATATTACAGCGTAAAAATATATTGGACCAAGGCGGCCGGCGAAAAATTCACCAGGGCTTTATTCCTTCTATGGGAGGCATTGTAATATATGTTGCCTTCATCGCCTCTATGTTGATCTGGCTTCCAATGGATATTATTCAGGAAAATCGATTTATTATTGCCTCTGTGTCGTTGATGTTTTTCACGGGTATCCGCGATGATATAGAGCCTTTACGCCCTTTACATAAGTTAATCGTGCAGTGTGTGGCCGCATGTATGATTGTATTTGTGGATATCCGTATTTCTTCTCTTTACGGATTGTTCGGAGTGTATGAACTTCCTTTGTGGCTGAGCTATATTCTCACCATTACATTTGTTATTTTTGTGACCAATGCGTTTAATCTTATTGATGGTATCGACGGCTTGTCGGGCGCCATTGCTTTTTTCTCGATGGGCTTTATTTGTGTTTGGCTGTATCTGATAGGCGATCTTTCGCACTCCATCCGTTTAGCTTGTATGATAGGGGCTATCCTTGGTTTTCTCTATTATAACTGGCAACCGGCTTCTATCTTTATGGGCGACACAGGGTCGTTAGTGGTGGGATTTGTATTGGCTTATAATACCATCTATTTCATTTCCTGTAATGGTGCATTGCCTGCTGAAAGCCCTTATAAATTTCAGGCAGTCCTTAGCGCCGGTTTTGCCATGGTCTTATTTCCGGTGTTCGATACTATTCGTGTTTTTATTATACGCATCCGGCAAGGCCGTTCGCCTTTTCTGCCGGATAAGCAACACACGCACCATATTGTATTGCGTATGGCGCAAACACATGCTGCGTCTGTAAGAATTATTTTAGGCATTTACATTTTAATGGCAGCCTTGATTTTATTCGCCAGTAAATTGCTTCCCGATTGGATATTATTGATACTGATTGCGGCGGTGTGCTATTTGATAGACCGCATACTCTCCTCTACATTGAAGAAGGTGTTTACGCATCGACGTCACGCCAATATTTAACGGATATTGCGGATACGTTTTTCCCAGTTCCACGCCGAAAGTAAAGTGTTTTCAACACTTTCTTGAGCTTTCCATCCCAGTACGGCATTCGCTTTATGAGGGTTTGCCCAAACTTGTTCGATGTCGCCGGCACGGCGTCCTACAATGCGATGCGGAATTTTTTGCCCGGTTACTTGTTCGAAGGTTCGGATAAGTTCCAATACCGATAATCCTCGTCCCGTTCCTAAATTGAATATTTCTACCGGCGGTTCATTTTTATTATTGAGCAGTCGTTGTACGGCTATGACATGTGCCCGTGCCAAATCTACCACATTGATATAATCGCGAATGCAACTGCCGTCGGGGGTGTTGTAATCATCCCCGAAGACTTGTAACTCCTGACGGATACCGGCTGCCGTTTGGGTAATAAAAGGAACTAAATTCTGTGGTACCCCTTGAGGAAGCTCTCCGATTTCGGCGCTTGGATGAGCGCCTATAGGATTGAAATAGCGAAGTAAAATACTTTTTACCGGAGCGCCGGACATTGCCGTGTCTTGGATAATTTCTTCGCAAATTTGTTTGGTATTTCCGTAAGGCGATAGAGCCGGTTGAATCGGGGCGTCTTCCGTAACCGGCAAAATATCCGGTTGTCCATACACTGTACACGACGAGGAAAATACAAAGTACGGTGTTCCTTGGGCAATCATTATTTCTAAGAGATTGAGCAACGATTGGAGGTTATTCCGGTAATATAGTAATGGTTTATGCACGCTTTCTCCCACGGCTTTGTTTGCTGCGAAATGAATTACAGCCTTAATACCCTTATATTTTTCGAATATGTTTTGAAGGCCTGTATAATCCAGGCAATCGATTTTCTCAAAGGCCGGGCGAACACCGGTGATTTTGACAATTTTGTCCACTACGTCGGCAGAGGAATTGGAAAGATTATCAATGATAATGACTTCGAATCCTGCGTTCTGCAATTCCACAACCGTGTGCGATCCAATGTAGCCGGTTCCTCCGGTGACGAGTATTTTTTCCATGTGCTATTTTGAATAAAAATGATTACAAAGATAAGGAACCTTTGAAAAAATAACAAAGCAGCCCTTAACTTAGCCGGGCAAACGCATCTAAATTGTAATTCGTGTCATGATTGTATCCCCGAAGGGGATAGATGTTAATAACCGTGGGTGCTTCCGGCTTGTCGGAAGCACCCACGGGACAAAGCCGCGATACTCCTCTCGCGCGGAAACAAATCGGAGCCTTGAAACACTTGAAGAGCGCCGCGCGAAAGGCTGTGCTGATATGGGTAGCCACGGGTTGCGCTTCGTTTACCCGCGGTTATTCATATATTACCACTTTGTGGTAAGCAACCTATTAGTACAATAGAATTTAGAAGCGTTTGCCCTCCTTACTTAGTTGCAACCGTACTACCCGGAATAATTTCCCGATTGAAGGGTGTACTGCAAACATAAGCTGCATAGGCCAGGGCCAGCGCTTTCTCAAATAGCTCGCATAGAAATATTCTTTCACTATGCGGAAGCCTGCATGCCACGATTCAAGGGGCTTTATGTCATTAATTCCCCATTTCATCGGCGCATCGTATTTTTTGATGTCGGGATGTCGTTGGGTGTTGCGCATGGCCCATTCGCTTACCGTATCGAACGCTATTTCGGCCGCCGGGAATTGTTCGGCAATTTGGCAGAACAATGCTTTAACGTCTTTCTCCGGGAAAAACATGACGACTCCTTCTGCAAGCATCAATACCGGCTGGTCTTTGGGAATAGCGTCCATCCATGTGTAGTCGAACATGGATTTGGCTATCATTTTATACGAAGGCGATTCGTTAAAAAAATGTTGGCGCACACGGATAGATTCTTCCACATCGATATCGAACCACCGGCAGCCTTTCAGCGATAGCCGCTTGCACCGGGCATCCAATCCGCAACCCAAATTGACAATAATTCCTTTTGGATTTTTTGACACATAATCATGAGTGATTTCATCAAAAATAACCGTGCGGATAATGATGCCTGCCTGTGAAGCCCTTGATACCTTGTTTTTGGGAGATTCTTCAAATTCCAGTTGTTTCAGTATGGCTACGGCATACGGGTCGTTAATGGCGGCATCGGTGCGGGCTGTTTCCTGAGCGCGGGCACGCAGTGTCACAAATAATGTTTCAGGAATCCCCGTTAAATTTGCTTTCATCGTATTTTTATTATTATAAGTTTCAAGAATTAAATGCCCTCCTTGCCGGCCGTTTCGCGGCATAAAATGCACGGGAGTGGCTCGTGAGGGCTTTTGTTTACTTCTCTTATTGATATTTTATGAACGTTGCCTTAATGTATTTCTTTTCTTGTATCTCGACTTGATTATCCGATACGGAGGTGGATATTCCGGTTCCGACTTCTTCAATAATCATGGCATCGGCTCCTTTTTCCTTCGCTTTCTTTTCCAACGCTTGCTGACATGCATCCATTTCGCTGCCCCAAGAAGCAGGAGTGGCTGCTTCGGCGCGCCCTATCACTTCGTAACTCCTTTTTACATCGTCTTTCGAAAAGAAGATATCGATAGTGTGTGTAGGTTGATATGATTTCCCTACATAATTGACAGTTGGCGCGCAGGAAGCCATTAGTAGGATGATGAATCCTATGGATAATGTTTTTTTCATTGCTGTGATTTTAATATAGTCTTATGTACCGATGGTAATCTATATCTATTTTTAACTCTACTCCTTTTCAATAGCGAACAATGTTTAATGTTGTTCAAAAAAAAGAGGGGATGCTTACCCTGCCTCCCCTTGTATTCCTGTTAACTCACGCCACCCGGCAACTCCATCCCGGAAATATTTCCTAAAAAACTTGCAATGGGCACGGTACAGAATGGATTTGTATGGTTCATCATCTTTCAGCATCCTCCTACCAAGTAAAAAACAGCGTTCATTTGAACGATACAAATAAACGCTTGTTTTTTATTTCACACAATCCCTATTTGTTGCTATATGCTATAGGGCCTGTGTATATTTTCATGCCGAAGTTTTTTGTTCTCCCCTTATTTTTTTTCTACCGTAAAATATCCTTTTACGCTCATGCCTTCTTCGTCCACCAACGTGAGGACATGCCTGCCGGTGTCGGGCAAGGCGGCCATGGTATGTGTTTGCTTGGTGAGGCCTAAATATTTTTCATCCAAATGCCAGTAAATAGTGGCATCTGCACGGCGGTGGGTAGCTTGCAATACGATTTTCCCTTCGCTGCCGTCCATCTGCTTGGTAACAACAATACTTAATCCGTTCTGCGGATAAATTATTTCCATGGTTTGTTGCACCATACTGGTCAGGCAATTCGGATGAATAGGAGGGAGTGTTTTGTAATCATGATGCTTTTGCTTGTAGTACCATTCTTGAGCCGGAGGCAATACAAACCACGGCAGGGAAACAATATTCTCCGCCCGTTCACAATCGGTATTTACGCGGTATTTCTGATGGCGGTCTAAATGAACTAAAATGTGGTAGGGACAAGGCGGCGAATCCAGGCCTTCGTTGGCAACCCACATGGAATCCGTCTCTGTGCAAAGCTCCGTGGCGCGGTGCCCGCTTTGCCGGCATACGGCTATGCGAGTCATTTCGTCCAGTGGCTGCCGGAACCAGCCTGTGGAAGGCAATATATTGTATAAATCGAAAAGGATGGGCCCGGCGCTTCCCACGCCGGTGAGCATCGGGCGTCCTTCGCCGCTGGCGTTACCTACCCATACGCCGACGGTGTAGCGCGGAGTGGTTCCTACGGCCCATGCATCACGGTTTCCATAGCTGGTACCTGTTTTCCATGCAACTAAGCGCGAAGAGGGAAAACTGCGCCAGGCCGCTTCTTCTTCCGGTCGGTTGACATTAGAAAGCGATTCGAATGTCAACCAAATAGCGGCTGCATTGACAATGGTTGTTGTTGCTAATTGTACAGAAGAGCTCTCTTTTTTAGCAGGTTTCAAGAAAGAAGGCTTTTGCCAGTCATTCTCATCATATTGTCCGTTATATGGCGGGAAATGATTCAAGCTGCGGGACATGGAAGAATAGATGGAAACAATATCCCAAAGTGAAGCTTCCGCTCCTCCCAGAATGAGCGAAAGCCCGTAATGGGAAGGTGAAAAAACTAACGTGGTTAATCCCATTTTTTGTAGTAGCGATTGAAACTTATCCACTCCGTAATCTTGCAACATGCGTACGGTGGGAATATTTAACGACCGTTCCAAGGCGCGGTGGGCAGCTACCGCGCCATCATAGCCTTTGTCGAAATTTTGTGGAACAAAACCGGCGATATACGTGGGAATATCGGGGATTAAGGTGTTGGGCAAAATTCTTCCTTCGTCTATTAAAGCCGCATATAGAAACGGTTTAAGGATACTTCCGGTGCTACGCGGAGCCATAATGACATCTACTTTTTCTCCATGTTCGTCGCTTTCCGTATCCGTGATATTTCCGGCATACGCTAATACGCAGTTGGTTTCGTTATCAATGATAATGGCGGCCGCATTATGAATACTATTCCCGCGTAATTGTTTGATGTGACGGTTCACAGCCTCTGAAACTTGTTGCTGCAAATGATAATCCAGTGTGGAAATGATGCGTTGCCCGTTATTTGTTTTTGCAATGCGTTCCAATAAATGCGGAGCATACATTGGCAACGGTAATGGCTTTTCGGGCAATGGTTCTGCTTGCGCCAGCATCATATCTTCTTTACTCAGCGTTCCGTTGAGGTGCAGTGTTTCTATGAGTTGGTTGCGTTTGTCTTGTAGCGCCTTGCGATTACGCCCCGGATGAATGAGTGCCGGAGCATTGGGTAGTACGGCTAAGGTAGCAGCCTCCGCCCATGATAAATCTGCCGACGAACGTCCGTAATAGCGCCAAGCCGCCGCTTCTATTCCTACTACATTACTGCCGAAAGGTGCGTTGGCAGCATAGCATTGCAAAATTTCCTTTTTGGTATAACGAAACTCCAGCCGGGTTGCTAATAGCGCTTCTATCAATTTCTCTTTGATGGTGCGCGACCGGCCTTTCCGCATCAAGCGTACGACCTGCATAGTTATCGTACTGCCACCTTCACTGATTCTGCGCGTTTTGATGTTTCGCCATAAAGCACGCGCAATGGCCCATCCATCTACTCCGCGATGTTGGTAAAATCGTTTGTCTTCAAAAGCAATCAAACATTGGATATATTTTTGAGAAAGCGTATCGGCCGCAGGAAAACGCCATTGCTGGTCGGCCGCAATTTTTGCCCCTATCAGTTGACCGTCAGCGCTTTCCAGAAGGGTGGACATAGGTTCGTTAAATAGCCTGTCGGGTAATGAAAAATAATACAGCAGGCTAATTATTAGCACAAAAAGGGCAATCCAGTATTTTTTAAACAAGTTCATCAGGCCGATTAATTTCCGGCAAAGATATAAAACACTGTTCTATTTTTATTCTCCGGGGAAATTATGTACTTTTGCAGATTAAAATTTTTAAAGCAATTTTATTTATGAGTAATGTAGAACAAACCAAGTGTTTAATCATTGGCGGCGGCCCTGCCGGCTATACGGCTGCTATTTATGCTTCACGCGCAAATCTTCAACCTATTCTGTACGAAGGAATGCAACCGGGCGGACAATTAACTACGACAACCGAAGTGGAAAATTTTCCGGGTTATCCTAAAGGAATTACCGGGCCTGAAATGATGTTGGAAATTAAGGAGCAAGCCGGTCGTTTTGGGGCCGACATTCGTTTTGGCTCTGTCACAAAAGCCGATTTTTCGAAACGTCCATTTACCATTACCATTGATGAAGAAAAAGTGATTGAAGCTCAAACGGTGATTATCGCTACCGGCGCTACGGCTAAATATTTAGGATTGGAATCGGAAGAAAAATATCGCGGGCAAGGTGTTTCCGCTTGTGCCACTTGCGACGGCTTTTTCTATCGCGGACAAGACGTTGCCGTTGTTGGCGGCGGTGATACCGCTTGCGAAGAAGCTATTTACTTAGCCGGCTTGTGCCGCCAAGTATATTTGATTGTTCGCCGCAATGTACTACGCGCTTCAAAAGCCATGCAAGACCGTGTGGTGAGTGTACCGAACATCGAAGTATTGTGGGAACATCAAACCAAAGAAGTGTTGGGCGATGATAACGGTGTAACAGGCGCTTTATTGGTACATAAAAGCGGTGCCGAGAAAAAAATCGACATTCAAGGTTTCTTTTTAGCTATCGGACATCATCCTAATTCGGATGTATTTAAACCGGCTCTTGAAACCGATGAAACAGGCTATATCATTACAAAAGGAAAAACAAGCCAAACCAATATTGCCGGTGTATTTGCCGCAGGCGATGTGCAGGATCCCGATTATCGTCAGGCTGTTACGGCTGCCGGTTCGGGTTGCAGGGCTGCTATCGATGCCGAACGTTTTTTGGCCGGATTATAGCATGCATGTCGGTATTTCACAAAAAAAACGTATATTTGTAAGTTAAGACAAATTTTGTGCTACCATGGGAAAGAAAAAAAATAGTATCTACTTACTTCTTGCGGTGATATTCTTCAGTGCTTCGTGTGCCAGCCAATATGATAAGCTATTGAAAAGTACCGATTACGAATTGAAATATCTTAAAGCGAAAGAATACTACGACCTTAAGAAATATGCGAGATCGGCCACATTGTTAGATCAGGTGATGCTCTATTTCCGGGGGACGCCAAAAGAAGATTCGGTGCTTATTTTACTGGCAAAGAGTTATTTCTACGATGGCGATATTTATTCGGCCGCCGAGTATTTCAACCAATTTCGTCAAACATTTCCACGAAGCCCTTTTGCCGAAGAAGCAAGCATGTTAAGGTTAGTTTGTTTGTACGAGCAAACGTGGCGTTATGAGCTGGACCAACGTCCCAGTTATGCTACTTTAGCGGCTATTCAGGAATTTCGCTATACATATCCCCATAGCGAGTTTCTTGAAAAAACAAAAAAGATGGAAGCTGATTTGAATCAACGCTTGGAGCAGAAAGAATTCGAAGCAGCAAAGTTGTACTACACCATGGAAGATTACCGGGCTGCCACCACCGCTTTGAAAACGGCTTTAAAGAACAGGCCCGAAACCATGTATCGCGAGGAAATCTTGTACTTATTGGTAGCTTCTACTTATCAGTATGCCGAACATAGCATATTTACACGGCAGAAAGACCGCTTTCAGGCAATGATAGATGAGTATTACAATTTTGTCAGTGAATTTCCCGACTCAAAGCATCGCCCTGCCGTAAACAAAATGTACGCTACCGGAATGGAAAAATTGAAATAATAAATAAAACAATATGGATATAAAAGCAACAGCAGTCCCCACAACAACCGTTACCCGTGATTTAAGTAAAATTTCTGCCGTAACCGGAAATATTTACGAATCAACCATGATTATTGCAAAACGTTCTAATCAGATTGCCGCCGAAACCAAGCAGGAATTGAACCGCAGATTAGAAGAATTTTCGAGTTTTGCCGATAATTTAGAAGAAACTTTTGAAAACAGGGAGCAAATAGAAATTTCCCGTTACTACGAACGTATGCCTAAAGCTACGTTGGTTGCCGTACAGGAATTCCTGGACGGAAAGATATATCATCGGTTGATAGAAGAGAAAAAAGATAAATAGTTTGCAGTACCTGAAAAGGACTGTACCTTGCCAAATTTCAACAAGGTGTTAAAAGGCAAACATATACTATTGGGCGTTACAGGCAGTATTGCAGCATACAAAGCAGCACTGCTTGTTCGCTTATTGGTAAAAGCCGGTGCCGAGGTGCAAGTGATGATGACGCCTATGTCAAAAGAATTCATCACTCCATTAACCATGGCGACACTCTCCAAGCATCCGATTTTGGTCGATTTCTATAATCCTGAAAACGGCGATTGGAACAGCCATGTCAGTTTGGGCATTTGGGCCGACGCTTTTTTGATAGCTCCGGCAAGCGCCAATACTATTGCGAAAATGGCCGGTGGTATGGCCGATAATCTTTTGTTGACGACCTACTTGTCGGCACGCTGTCCGGTAATAGTAGCGCCGGCGATGGATGTCGATATGTATATGCATCAAACTACACAGCAGAATATTGCTGCACTCCTGAAAGCCGGCGTACATATGGTGAACCCTTCTACCGGCGAACTGGCCAGCGGCCTCGACGGTAAAGGGCGCATGGAAGAGCCGGAGCAAATTGTAGCATCGCTCGTAGCGATACTCTCAAAAAAAAAAACGTTAAGCCATAAACATTTTTTACTCACAGCGGGGCCTACGTATGAATCCATAGACCCTGTGCGGTTTATTGGCAACCACTCTACCGGAAAAATGGGTTTTGCCATAGCCGAAGCCTTAGCAGAGCGCGGAGCGAAGGTCAGTTTAGTAACAGGGCCTACTGCGCTTCAAACGCATCACCCGTCTATTACGTTAATCCCTGTAACTGCTGCTGCCGAAATGCACGAAGCAGCGATGCGGATTTTCCCTCAAGCAGATGGAGCAGTGCTTTGCGCGGCGGTGGCGGATTTTACGCCGGCTCATCCTTCGGATAAAAAAATAAAACGGGGCAATGGCGATTTGCATCTTGCTTTGAAACCAACGGTTGATATTGCGGCAGCATTAGGAAAAGTGAAAAATGAACGGCAAATTTTAGTGGGTTTTGCATTGGAAACAAATGATGAAGTTGATAATGCGAAGAAAAAATTAATCACTAAAAATTTGGATATGATTGTGCTGAACTCGTTGAAAGATGAAGGTGCCGGATTCTCGGTAGATACCAATAAAATCACGCTTATTGACCGGCAAGGAGAGGCACGTTCTTTTGCATTGAAGCCTAAAAAGCAAGTAGCGGAAGATATTGTAGATGCGATAGAAAATTTAAAAGGGTCACTTTAAACTCTCTTAATACATATGAAAAAAAATCCTCATAAAATACTCCGAGTATTCCTTGTCCTTTCCTTTTCCCTGCTGGTAACAAGCCTTTCTGCACAAGAGTTGCGTTGTAATGTCAGCATTAATTCTTCGAAAATACAAGGAACCAACAAATCTATTTTCACCACACTGCAAAAGGATTTATATGAGTTTATGAATGCTACGGCATGGACGAACCGCGTATATGCTACCGATGAACGGATTGAATGTTCTATGTTTATTACGATAACAGAGCAAGTAGGCGCGAGTGATTTTAAAGGAACTTTGCAGGTGCAGTCGAGTCGCCCGGTTTACGGCTCTTCCTATACCTCTACTTTGCTAAATTATATGGATAGCGAAGTACAATTTCAGTATATAGAGTATGATAAAATAGAGTTCAATGAAAATGCTTATACTTCGGCCTTGTCATCATTGATGGCGTTCTATGCTTATATTATCATTGGCATGGACGATGATTCGTTTTCGTTGCGTGGCGGAACAGACTGTTTCAAGCGGGCAGAGAAAATCGTACTGAATGCGCAAACCTCCATAGAGCGCGGTTGGCGGCCATATGACGGTTCGCGCCAAAACCGTTATTGGATGATTGAGAATATTTTGAATCCGAAATACGGCCCTGAGCGGGTGGCTAACTACAAATACCACCGATTGGGGCTCGACCGTATGAGCGACAAAATAAACGATGCCCGTGAAGAAGTGCTGAATGCATTGCTCGATATACAACGGGTGTACCGGGAGAAACCCGATATGTATATGTTCTACTTGAAACTTTTCTTCGATGCCAAAGCCGATGAAATTGTCAATATATTTTCGGAAGCGCCTATTCAAGACCGTACCCGTGTATATCAGATACTGATGGAAGTCGATAAAAATAACGAGCGGAAATACGCCAGACTAAAAGACTCCTCAAAAGATTTGTTCTAATTATGTTGCAAACGCTGACCATAGAAAATTATGCATTGATTGAAAAATTGCATATTTCTTTCCCTTCGGGCTTGAGCATTATCACGGGAGAAACAGGGGCGGGAAAATCGATTCTATTAGGTGCGCTTTCATTCATTTTAGGCCAGCGTGCCGATACTTCGGCGCTTAAAGATCCTTTACGCAATTGTGTGGTGGAAGGGGAATTCCTCATAGAAGGTTATGGCCTTGAACCATTATTCGATACCTACGAAATAGACTACGAATCGCATACAATTATCCGGCGGATTATCAGCCCCGCGGGTAAATCACGTGCTTTTGTCAATGAAATTCCCGTAACGTTGAATGTGCTGAAAGATATTGGCGAGCGCTTGATTGATATTCATTCGCAACACCAGAATCTATTGCTGGGATCTACTTCTTTTCAGTTGTCTGTACTGGATGCGCAGGCAGGTCATAAAAAATTATTGTCGGAATATCGTTCGGCCTTTGAGCTGTATAAAGCTGCTTACGCCGAATGGCAATCGTGGAAAGAGCGTGCTGAGCAGGCGAAAGCCGATTACGATTATTTACAGTTTCAATATAACGAACTGAATGTAGCTCAACTGAGGCAAGGCGAGCAAAAGGAACTGG
Source organism: Bacteroidales bacterium (assembly GCA_031551045.1). Lineage (GTDB taxonomy): Bacteria > Bacteroidota > Bacteroidia > Bacteroidales > UBA932 > JAVBOD01. Next base: position 17,431 of record JAVBOD010000009.1, on the reverse strand, counting down.
AAGACGAAGGCAAACAACTGGCGCATGCCGAGGAAATTAAAACCGCACTGACAAAGGCGAATGTAGCCCTTTCCGGAGAAGAGTTGTCGGTGGAAAGTTTGTTGCGTGAATCGGTGAACGCCTTGCAACGTATTGCGAATTTGTTGCCGGCCGCCGATTCGCTCTTGGAGCGGATGAATTCCTGCCGGATTGAATTGAGTGATGCGAACCGGGAATTGGAACAGTTGAATGAAAAAATAGCGGCAGACCCCGACCGTTTATTGTTTGTAGAAAACCGCTTGAACACTCTTTTCTCTTTGCAACAGAAACATCGTTTAGCGACGGAAGAAGAATTGATAGCGTTGAAAGAAAAGCTTGAAAAGGAGTTGCATGCTATTGAAAATTTTGACGACACATTAATCGAATTGCAAAAGAACTATGAAGCTGCTTTTACGGCTGTCCGCATGTTAGCCGGCAACCTATCGGAAGGGCGTAAAAAAGTTTGTGCAGCGATGGAGCAACATATTGTACAAATGCTGCGTGTGTTAGGTATGCCGCATGCCGTTTTTTCCGTATCTGTTACCGAATCGGAGCAATATACGGCGACCGGAAAAGATGCCGTAGCATTTTTGTTTTCGGCGAATAAAGAAATAGCTCCGCAGGAAATTTCCAAAGTGGCGTCGGGCGGTGAAATGTCTCGCTTGATGCTTTGCCTGAAATCGCTCATGGTGAAAAATACCGGATTGCCTACTATTATTTTTGATGAAATCGATACCGGCGTATCGGGCGAAGTGGCCGACAAAATGGGAAGTATCATCTACGAACTTTCGAAAAATATGCAGGTAATCAACATCACGCACTTGCCGCAAATAGCCAGCAAAGGCAATGCTCATTATGTGGTGTATAAAGAAGAAAATACGGTTGGCGCCACCGTGACACGTATTAAGCCTTTGACCGAAGAAGAACGCGTGATGCACATTGCCCGCATGTTGAGCGGAAAAGATATCACACAAGCGGCAATTGAAAATGCTAAAGAGTTATTAAAAAATAATCATCAATAATTATGAGACTTATCATTCAGCCCGACTACGAGCGCATTTCGCAATGGACGGCTAATTATATTGTTCAAAAGATAAATACTTTTCATCCTACTGCTGAAAAGCCTTTTGTATTGGGGCTTCCGACCGGTTCTTCGCCACTGGGAGTTTATAAAGCATTGATTCGTTTGCACCGCGAAGGAAAAATTTCGTTCGAACATGTGGTAACGTTCAATATGGATGAATACGTCGGCTTGCCCGAAGAGCATCCTGAAAGTTACCATTCGTTTATGTGGAACAATTTCTTCAAGCAGGTGGATGTACAAAAAGACAATGTGAATATACTGAACGGGAATGCTCCCGACGTGGAAAGAGAATGCCAGCGGTATGAAGAAAAAATAAAAAGTTACGGCGGCATTCACTTGTTTATGGGCGGCGTTGGTTCCGACGGCCATATCGCTTTCAACGAGCCGGGTTCTTCGCTCACATCCCGTACGCGTGTGAAAACGCTGACTACCGAAACAATGATTGCCAACTCCCGTTTCTTTGACAACGACATCAACAAAGTGCCGAGAACGGCTTTAACCGTAGGCGTGGGGACCATTACCGATGCTAAAGAGGTATTGATTATTGTCAACGGGCATAACAAGGCGCGAGCGCTTTACCATGCCGTGGAAGGCAGTGTCAATCATTTGTGGACGATTAGCGTACTGCAAATGCATCCGCATGCCGTTATCGTGTGCGACGATGCGGCAACGGTCGAACTAAAAGTCGGAACGGTGAATTATTTTAAAGATATCGAAAAAGCGAATTTTTAGCCGGTACTAAATCCGCTGTGTGGCGCTGGACAAGACCCATCCGTCTTTCCCATCGGGAAGTTGTATGCGTTGCCAATCTCTTAATTCTTCCAATATTTTTACTTTGGCGCCTTCGTGCAGAATGAACAAATCTTTGCCGTCTTGGTTGGGGGCGCTTTTTACGGTGACTACCGCCGGGAATATAATTGCTTCCGAAGTATCCATCATTTCTTTCTTTTGTTCGGAGGCAAAAACAAAGCAAATAGTAGTAAGCGCAATGGATATCACTGCTAAGAAAAAAGAAAATTTACGCAACCGGACATTCCTTGCAAAGAAAAAGAGTAAGAAAAGTAACAGGCAAGCCGCTAAAAACACTAAGGCAAATGCAGCCCATGTATCGGTGCCCACCGTGCTGCGCAGTTCCTTTACCCAGGTGCTTACAATGAAATCCGGCACCACTTCTACTTTATCCAGTGTTTGCGCACGGGCAATGGTCAAATTATGGAGAATATCTTTATCCTCTGGTTGGAGTTTGTTGGCGCGTTCGTAATAAAGAATCGCTTCCGGCAATTGTTTTTGCTTGAAGTAGGCATTGCCCGTATTGAAATATAAATCGGCCGACACATTGCCGCTTTTTTCAATTTCAGTGTATGCGGCAACCGCTTCTGCAAAGTTCCCTCCGGCGTATGCGGCATTGGCTTTATCCCACAGGGAATCGAGTGTTTGCGCAGCGCCAGTGCTGTGGGCGGTAAGTATAATGAAAGCAATAAATAATATCTTTTTCATAGCATGTTTACTTTATAGTTTGTTCAAACCGGCTGATGACGCCGATAGCTTCGTCGTACGTTTTTTGCATCTGTCCTTGCGCTTGCCCCGGCGCGTAACGTGCAAATTCACATTCGTCGATTACTTGCAGGAAAACGGCAATATCTTCTTCGGAAATATTTTTACGCAGCAAGGCTTCCCGTGCATTGTCGCGCGAAAGGTCGGCCACGCTGATGCTGAGTTTGTCGCTGAGATAGCCCCAAAGCGCACGCGTCAACTCTTCGTAAAATCCTTTGCTATCGCCCGTTTGCTGTAACTTTCCTGCGGCGGCCAATCGTTTACGGGCTACTTTATTGGCTTTTTTAGTGCGTACCAACAACAGATTTTGCGATTCTTTCCGGTGCTTCTTCATCCAGAAATATACAACGGCAAACACGGTAATTTGCAGTAATGCCAACAGGTAGAACAATGTAGAATTAAAAAATGTAGCGCCTTTTTCATGCAACTTCGGGTTCGCCGTTTTAATATAGCGGATATCTTCGCCCAACGCTTTAATATTTTGCTGGTTGACTCCCGACATGGTCACGGCGCTGCCGGCATTGGGATCTTTACCTACCCGCAATAGCAAATCTTTTGATGTAAGCGTTATGTATTGATTTTTGCTAATGTCGAAATAAGTAAATTCCACGGGATTTATGGCAAATCGTCCGGCATTTCTCGGAATAAGGGGATATTCGAAATCTTTGTTTCCTGAAATCCCGGAAGTAGAGGCTTTGGTATTGTCGGTAATTTTAGTGTCGTACACCTCGAAATGAGGAGGAAATTCTACTTTCGGAGCTTCTACCAACTTGATATTTCCTTCGCCGCTGATTTTTACCACTAACGATACGGCGTCATTAGCGGTTAGCGTATCGCGTTGAAAAGCCGCTTCCATCCTGAAGTTGTTACCTACGGCTCCGGTGAACGAAGCCGGCGCTCCGGCCGGCAAGGCTTTTACATTTACTTTCGCAATGGGCGATACAAGTTTCTTCCGTACGGTTTGCGGCGTGTCGAAAAAGTCGTCGAATATGCTGCGCGAAGGCGTCGTATTGCGAAATTGCAAAGCGCAGGTAATCTCAAAAGGTTCAATGGAAATCTCGCCTGTTTGTTGTGGGAACAAGAGATAACGGCGCAGCACCGCGGCGTTATACACCGCACCGTTAATATTCTCCCGTTGAAAATTTATTTGCTGCGGCGATTCTACTTCCTGATTCCAGAAACCATTGAAAGTCGGGAATTTTATATCTTCGAATCCGGCGATGTTGAGGGTTTTGCTGTATAGTTTTACGGTAGCCAACAAATACTCGCCCCGGTAGGCGCTTGTTTTGCTCAATTGAATACGGACAAACAAATCGTCGTTGCTGATACTCGTGGTAGTGGATTGCCCTCTGCTGTTGGACTGCTGTTGGGCGGCATTCGGGTCGCCTTTGACCACTTCGATTTGAATTTTTTGCGAAGTATATGTTTTTCCGTTTACCTCGAATGAAGCGGTTCCTAAGTCATATTTTCCTTCTTTATCGGCTTGCAAAACGTAAGTATAGGTGATGCTTTTGCTTTGCGTCATATTACCGTTGATAATTTGCACGTTTTGGCTGGTGGAACTGGACGGCCCGGCCAAAATGCTGACACCCGAAAGAGTTGGTTGGGAAAAACTTGTAGGTTCCGCATCAATAGAAATACTTAAGCGGAAATTTTCGCCCTGCGTTACGACCCGGGGCACCGATACCGTGACGTTCTGCGCTTGTACGGCGATACCTATCCAACACGTTAATAAAATAATGAGAGAACGTTTCATATTTTTTACTACCAATTTTTTTCGATTTTTTGCTGTTGCAACACTTTTGCTTTTTCCTTTTTCACTTTATCCTGTGTTTCCTTTTCGTCGGCTTGTACGGCTTCTAACATGCGTTGCGCATCTTGCTTGGAAATTTTCGGTTCCGGTTGATTTTGCGGTTGCTCCTGATTTTTTTTGTCTTGCTGTTGGTCTTTATTTTGCGGCTGCTCCTGATTTTGCTTATCTTGATTGTCCTTGTTGTCCTTATTCTGGTCTTTATTTTGCTGATTTTTATCTTGCTCTTTGTTATCCTTATTGTCTTTATTTTGTTGATTTTGGTTCTGCTGATTTTGCTCGTTTTGCAACATCATTTGTGCGTACGCTAAATTCTGTTTTGTCTCCATATCGGAAGGGCGGTAACGCAATGCTTGCTTATAGGAATTAACGCTCTCCTGCCATTTTTTTTGTTGCAGTTGCGTATTGCCGAGATTATGGAATATGGCGGCTTTTTGCGAAGAGTCGGCTTCTATTTTAGATAACTCCCCGAATGTTTTTTCCGCTTGTTCCTGCCTGTTCAATTTGTACAAGGCATCGCCCAAGTTGAAGTGTGCTTTTTCCGATTCCGGATTTTTGTCCAAACCGTGCATATAAGCTATTTCCGCCGCTTCATATTGCTCCGCTTTATAAGCTTTATTTCCTTTGCGTACATCGCGTTTTTCCGCTTGTGCAAAAGCCGGCGCTGCAAAAATAATAAGCAATATCAGAATACCTGTCTTTTTCATACGTCTAAATCTGTGTAAGCTGTCCTAATGGGTATTAATCTATTTCTCTTTTGAATATATCAAAACTCTTTGTCCATTTATTTTTCCGCTCGAGAACAAATAATTCCAGCACGAGGAATAACAGAGCGATTGCAAAGAAATACATATATTGTTCATCGAAATCCGTGAATACCGTTGACGACATTTCTTGTTTTTCCATGCCTCTCACATCGTCGATTAATTTCTCCAAACCCAAGTCTGCATTGGTGGCGCGGGTATAGGCGCCTTTGCCGGCCGCCGCCACTTTTTGCAGCGTGGCTTCATCTAATTTCGTGACAACAATGTTTCCGTCTTTGTCTTTCAACATCCCTCCATCGGGCAGTGGTATTGGTTTTCCTTCTTCCGAACCGATACCAATCGTGTAGATAACGATACCTTGTTTGGCTGCTTCTTCGGCTGCCGCTACCGCGTCGTCTTCATGATTTTCGCCGTCGGTAATGATGACCAATACGCGGCTCTTTTTCTCGCTTTGCAAGGAAAACGAACGGATAGCCGTGGTAATCGCAGCGCCGATAGCCGTTCCCTGTTTCGGCACGATACCGGTCGAAATGGAATTCAGGAACATTTTAGCCGATACGTAATCGGTTGTCACGGGCAATTGCACATAAGCATCGCCGGCAAAAACAATTAATCCGATACGGTCGTCGCGCAATTTATCGACTAAGCGCGAGATGGCCAGCTTGGCGCGTTCCAAGCGATTCGGCTTGAAATCTTCGGCCAACATGCTGTTCGAAACATCTAATGCAACAATAAGTTCGATACCTTGCCGTTTCACTTCTTTCAAGCGGGCGCCCAATTGCGGGCGTATCAATCCCAACGTAAAAAAGAAAAGCGCCAAACAAAGCAATATCATTTTAAACCAGCCTCGCCGTAAGGAAACCAGCGGCATCAGCGGTTTCATCAATTCAATATTTCCGAAGCGCGATAACGCTTTCCGCTTACTTCTTACATACAAGGCGTAAATGAGTAATAACGCGGGAATCAGTAATAATAACCAAATATATTGAGGTTGTGCAATCTGTATCATAATTACGGTATTCTTCTCAATATTAAAAATCGGAACAAGAGTTCTAATAATAACGCTGCCAGCGCTGCTAAGGCAAAAGGCATAAATTCTTCTTTGTACACGGGAAACGAATCAACGGTGATTTTGGCTTTTTCCATTTGATTAATTTCGTTGTAGATTTCCATCAATTTCGTATTATCGGTAGCGCGGAAATATTTTCCGCCGGTCATGTCGGCAATTTGTTGCAGCAAATTCTCATCGATTTTCACCGGTACCGGTTGTACGATAATTCCACGTTCCGTCATAAACGGATAGGGCGCCATTCCTTCGGTTCCGACACCAATCGTATAAACGCGGATGCCGAATGTTTTGGCCATTTCGCCGGCCATCAGCGGGGCAATTTCGCCGCGATTGTTTTCACCATCGGTCAGCAAAATAATCACGCGGCTTTTGGCATCGCTGTCTTTCAAGCGGGCAATGGCCGTAGCTAAGCCGTTACCAATGGCTGTGCCGTCTTCAATCAGCCCGGTTTCGATATCGCGCATCAGGCTGATAATCGTAGGACGGTCGGTGGTGAGCGGACATTGCGTAAAACTTTCACCTGCAAAAACGACTACTCCCATGCGGTCGTACGGACGTTCGGCGATAAATTGAATAGCGATATCTTTTGCAGCGCCGATACGGTCGGGCTTAAAGTCGCGCGCCAACATACTGGTCGAAATATCCAACGCAAAAATGATATCAATCCCTTCGGTGTCGGTGCGGTCGAAACTGTTCGACGAACGTGGGCGCGCTATGGCAATGATAATACACGCAATAGCTATGCACCGGAAAACAAACGGCAGATGGCGGAGATATTGCCGCAAGCTTTTGTGTATATGTGCAAAAGCAGTCAGCGTGGAAACCTGTAACGACGGCGTAGCGCCTTTGATAGCTCGCCAGACATAGTACCCGATAATCGGCACTAAGGCAAATAAAACATACAGTACTTTAGGATACTCAAAAAACATAATTATATACTATCATGAATATGTTACTAACTTTTTAATGGTGCCGGGTTGCGCCCAGCTCATACCGCCGCTCATCATGCGCGAACGCAAGTAATTTTCAATGCGCTTGTCGGCCAATTGCCGGTGAATTTCTTCGGCTTCCTGTCTGCTCTTTACCGGAATAAAAGCTTGCAATGATTGATTTGCCTGCCAATGCCCGTCTATTATCTGCGGCTCGAAAGAGGTCCTTCCGTACGCTTCCCACACAATTTTGTAAGGATAGAAATTGTATTTGCCTACGCCTAACAAGGCCCACCAGATTCCTTTCTTTATCCAAGTATTAATCAGCGTTCCTTTACGGTTTTGCAGGGCGCTCCGATGTTTCAGAAAATACTCGCTTAATGTTTCTTCTTGCGCTATTTCACTCCAATTTAAAGGCTTTCCGGTTTGCATGTCATAGGGTAATAACACCCATTTGCACGCCTGTTGGCTGGTTTTGAAATTACTGCCTGTCAACAGCGGGAAAATATATTTCTTGGGCAATACATGCGTGTTGTTCAGTAAATAATGGTTGTCACCGGCTTCGCGGCAATCGGTAAAGAAAAACACCGTGTTCGCACCGCAAGTGTTGATGCCTTGCCGCGGAGCAGAATCTTTTTGTAATACAATCGAGCGAAAATCTTTTAATAGCGTGATTTCTTTGGGGGCTGTAACGCTCCATGCGTCGTTGTTGTATAGCAATGGCGCTGCGCAGTATTTTTTCCACCGGCTGCCTTGCCGTTGCAAGTAAGCAACGGGAAATTGCTGCGGAATGTCGCGTACGAACTTTGCCAAACCGTAGCGTGTCGATATGTTTTCAAAAGCATGGCTGTCGTGAAAATCGTAAAGTTTCTCCACGGCAAACAATGCATCGTTCACTTTATAGTTCCGGAAACCTTGGTGCGATCCGTCGTTCAGAAATAGCGACAAAGGAACGAAGTAAATTGCCTCGCCGTGTGATTGCAGATTTTCCGCGATTGTTTTTTTAATGACCAATGCGGCAATATCAATGCGGGAGCCGCCTAACAGCAATTGTTGAGCGGTACCGCTAACCAAATCATACGCTAAAAATTTCGGTTTGATAAATTCTTTGTAGGCTTCCGGCAAATCGGCAAAGGTCTTCCAGGGTGGATTTCCGAAGATAATATCGAATTTTTGCGTAGCCGGAAAATGGAAAATGTCCATATTCCGGAAATTTTCTTTTGGAAGAACAATACCGTATTTTTTATTGATTCGTTCAAAGAATGCCTGATAAAAACGGCTATTCAGTTCTACTCCGTATAAATTTTCCACCGGCAGTTCGTCTATTTTCTTTCCACCGGCAATCCCTTTTGCTATCAGCGTTTCCAATAAACCGCCATCACCCATCGTAGGATCGAAAATAGTTTTCCCGCTCAGCCATTTTTCCAACAGGCCGAATTCATCAATGGCAAATTCCGCCCACTTTGCAGGAGTGAAAACGGCGCCAATAGCTAAATTCGTATGTTTATTCGTGGTGCTCACTATCTTCTTTTGTGTCTTTTATTTTTTCTTCGTTTTCCAGTGTCGCCGATGCCGTTTTTACCTCAACTGCCGGCGTAGTTATTTCTACAAATTGCCGGGTTGTATTCAGGTTATGTTCGTTATCATCTATGGTGGGCGTGTATTTGGCAAATTTCACCAAGTCGGATACGCTGAGCATTTCCTGCACTTTGCGCAATAATTCCTCCGGTAATTTCAATTCGTGCAACGAGTGCAGGATTTCGTCCGACGTTTGTTCCATGGCCGGAACCTGATAGCGCGCTTCTATGTAGTTGCGCAACACATCGGTAATCCGCGTGTAGTATAACTTTACTTTGCCGGTATCCTGCCACAGTTTTTCTTCTTTGATTTTTTGCAATTCGCGCATGGCTATTACTTCCGGCGGCTCTACGGGTTTTATTTTGCCGAATATCGGCTGGTTGCTGCGCCAACGGCGGATGAAATAAATCAATAACAGTGCAATGGCTACTAAAAATAAACCTAACAAAATGAACGGCACTATTTCGCCGAATGTTACCGGATATTTTATGGGAGGCTTGATATCAAAGGGCTTGAAAGTGGCGGTGTCGATATCGAATGACTTTACTTGTAGTTGTACGGGTTGGAAAAACAGCGTGTCCACATATCCTCCGCGGTCAATCAGCATAGGCATCGCCGGAAGCGTGTAAACACCGGCATCGTAGGACGTGAAAACAAACGATGTTTGGTAAATCTCTTTGCCCGATTTGTCTTTCAGCGTGTCGTATTGTTGCGGCTGCAACAACGCTAATCCCGGGAAAAAAGTACTATCGATTCTCGGGAACGCAATACGTGTAGCCGGGTTCACCGTTGCCTGCAAGGTCCAATGTACGGGGTCGCCGATGAGAATACTGTCGCGGCTGATGGTTGTTTTCAACGCCACGTCGTTTTCCTGCGCTGCCACGGCAGTCGGCAGTAAGCAGCAAACAGTAAGCAGTAGGCAGTACAGCCTCAGTTTCTGCATTAAAATCGAAGATATGTTTGCAGTTCTAAAATTGCTCATAATTCATCGTTCAACATTCATAACTATTCGGTTACCGGCTCTTAAATAATTTCACCAAGGGTTTTACATAATCCTCCGCCGTACTGATTTGCACATTGTCCACGCGGCACTTTGCCAGTGTTTGCGATACAGAGGTGTTGGCCTTCCGCCACCAGTCGGTGTATTGTTTGCGAATCCGTCCGCTGGCCGTATCCACCCACATTTCTTTTCCTGTTTCTGCATCGCGTAATTGCATGAGTCCTATTTTGGGCAATTCCGTTTCGCGCGGGTCGTACAGGCGGATGGCCGCCAAATCGTGTTTATTGGCTGCAATACGCAGGGCTTCTTCGAAACGCACTTTGCCGTCGTTTTGCACATCAATCATGTCCGAAAGCAGAAAGGCGGTGCAACGTTTTTTCATGGCATTTGTCAAGTAGCGCAATGCTTCCGAAATATTTGTTTCTATATTGGCGGGTTCAAACTCGATCAACTCGCGGATGATGCGTAATAAATGTGTACGTCCTTTTTTCGGGGGAATAAATTTTTCTACTTTATCGCTGAAAAACAGCGCGCCCACCTTGTCGTTGTTGATAGATGCGGAAAACGACAGTACCGCCGCCACTTCGGCCATCAAATCTTTTTTCAGTTTATGCGTAGTGCCGAACCAGCGCGAACCGCTCACGTCAATCAACAACATAACCGTGAGTTCGCGTTCTTCTTCGTATATTTTTACGTACGGGGCATTCAGCCGCGCGGTTACGTTCCAATCCATGTTGCGCACATCGTCGCCGAACTGGTATTCGCGCACTTCGCTAAAAGCCATACCGCGCCCCTTAAACGCGCTGTGATATTCGCCGGCAAAAATTTGCCGCGACAATCCGCGTGTTTTTATTTCAATTTTCCGGACGTTTTTTAAAAGGTCATTTGCCATAAATAGTTCAATTTTCTTGTCATTCTGAGCGAAGCGAAGAATCTTTAATTGGAAAAAGATTGTTTCGTCACTTCGTTTAACGAGATTACTCTTAATGATGAATAGATTCTTCGCTTTGCTCAGAATGACAGCTATCATCTGTGCTAATCTGTCATAATCCGTGTAGTCTTTGTTCTAAGGAACTTCTACGCTGTTCAATACTTGCGTTACGATGTCTTCCGGCGTTACATTTTCAGCTTCGGCCTCATACGTAAGCCCCATACGGTGGCGTAATACCTCGTAAGCAACGGCACGCACGTCTTCCGGAATCACATAGCCGCGGCGTTTAATGAATGCATATGCCTTCGATGCCAAGGCCAAGCTGATGCTGGCGCGCGGCGAAGCGCCGTAGGCAATAAGATTCTTTAACGCTTTCAGACCGTAATCGTCCGGCGTACGGGTTGCATATACGATATCGACAATGTAACGTTCGATTTTTTCGTCCATATACACTTGGCGCACCACTTCGCGGGCTTTGATAATATCTTCCGGTTTCAACGATTGTTTGGCTTTCGGAAATTCGCCGGCAATATTTTGGCGGATGATTAATTTTTCTTCTTCTTTTTTGGGATAAGTCACCACTACTTTCAGCATAAAACGGTCAACCTGCGCCTCGGGTAGCGGATACGTTCCTTCCTGTTCAATCGGGTTTTGGGTAGCCAATACCAAGAATGGTTCGGGCAGTTTATAAGTTTGTTCGCCGATGGTCACTTGCCGTTCCTGCATGGCTTCCAACAAGGCGCTTTGCACCTTTGCCGGCGAGCGGTTGATTTCATCGGCCAATATGAAATTCGCAAAAATAGGGCCTTTTTTTACTTGGAACTGTTCGTTCTTTTGGCTGTAAATCATCGTACCGATAAGGTCGGCAGGCAATAAGTCGGGTGTGAACTGAATGCGGTTGAATTTAGCATCTACAATGCTGGCCAGCGTATTAATAGCCAATGTTTTCGCCAACCCCGGCACCCCTTCGAGAAGGATGTGTCCGTTGGCCAGCAAGCCAATCAGCAAATTGTCCACTAAGTGTTTTTGTCCCACAATCACCTTGTTCATTTCCATGGAAATGATATCGACAAAGGCGCTTTCCAATTGAATACGGTCGTTTAGTTCTTTGATGTTTACGGTTTCCATATAATTGCGTATTTTTGTTTTTTATTATAGACGATAAAACGAAATTCAGGTTTAATCACTAACCAACAAAGTTATTAATTTTTTTTTGAACATGCGCTTCTTTATTCGCTTATCCTATAAAGGTTCTTCTTTTCACGGTTGGCAAATCCAGCAAAACGCCCACAGCGTGCAGGCGGAGTTGAATGCCGCCTTGCGTACGGTATTGGGCGAAGCTATCGAAACTACCGGCGCCGGCCGTACCGACACCGGCGTACATGCCCGGAACTATATGGCGCATTTCGATAGCGAAAAATTAACCGGAATAAACGATTTTTCGACTGTTATTTATCGTTTAAACGGCTTGCTTCCCAACGATATTGCCGTTCATGCGCTGACGGCCATGCCTCCGGAAGCCCATGCCCGTTTCGATGCGGTGCAACGCACCTACAAATATTATATCGAAACGGCTAAAAATCCTTTTACCTGCGATTATGCCGCATTTTTCCCGTATGAGTTTGACGTGGAAAACATGAATGAAGCGGCGAAGGTTTTGTTGGAATACCGTGATTTTACCAGCTTTGCCAAGTTGCATACCGATACGAAAACCAACGATTGCCGCATACTGGAAGCATCTTGGGAAAAGAGCGGTAGCCAACTGGTGTTTACGATTACGGCCGACCGTTTTTTGCGCAATATGGTGCGGGCTATTGTGGGAACATTGATAGACGTGGGGCGTGGGAAAATTACGGTGGACGCTGTTCGCACAATTATCGAAAAGAAAGACCGCGGAGCCTCGGGCGCATCGGTTCCGGCCAAAGGCTTGTGTTTAGTGGATATAAAATATCCTTATGAAATTTAAACAGTTACTTAGATTTGACAAATTTTAAAAATTTGTCAAATCTCTTTACACGCAGCATACGCCGAATAACTTCAACAAGAAAAACCCGAAAATAATCACTAAATCCGCCACAAGAAAAATCTTGAACACACGTAGCACTGCCTGTTTCGGCGAAAAGCAATAGATGAGTAAAATAATGCCGGTAAATAATATAGGCAGAAGCGCCGGATAATACGCAAAACTTTCCGCAACCCGCCCGTGTAATAACGCAGCTGCCGAACGCTGAAAGCCGCACAGCGGACAATCAATGCCCAACAAGTGTTTAATCATGCATGGAAGGAAATGGTTCATCGCTTTCCGGCTATAGCATGGCTATACATTCATAAACTGCTGCCAATCCATAACGGCTACATTTGTGCCAAAAATCATTATCGCCACAATCCAGTAAATTAAACATAATGCGCTCAGGGCGGTTCCGATAATGGAAGTGATAAAACCGGCATTCAACATACCGTATCCGGTGTATTCATCGGGCGATGCGGCAAATTTTTTCTTACCGTTGACGCTGAGCGCTAATCCGATAATACCGCAGATAAGGCTGACAAAAGGAAGGCAGCCAAAAACAATAGATACGATGCCCAATACTAAGCTGGCTACAGCATTTGGAGCCGTTTGCTTTTCCATGATATTCATTTTAGTTTTTTAAGATTTGAGTTACATAATAAAACAAAAGTACATATTTTTTTAGAACTGAGAGATTTGATTCAAGATTCTTATTATTAATATATTATGTTGCTTGGGGATAAAGTGCTGATAAAATAATTTTGGGAAACGTTACTAATTAACGTTTTTATTGTAATTTCGCGGCGATTAACACAAAATAATTATATACCAATGATGTCGTATATTTTTCTACAAGATGCTGCCGGACAGGTAGCTGCAAATGTTCTAAACACTCCTGTTGCTACACCCGAAACTTCGTTAAGTATTTGGGACTTGACGGTAAAGGGCGGCCCCCTGATGATTCCGCTGGGCATTCTTTCGGTAATTGCCATTTATATTTTTGCCGAACGTTGGTGGGCAATCCGTAAAGCTTCGCGTGTTGACATGAATTTTATGAATAATATTAAAAACTATATTTATTCGCATAAAATTCATGCTGCATTGGATTTGTGCGATAGAACCAACACCCCTGTAGCCCGCCTGATACGGAAAGGAATTGAACGTATCGGCCGTCCGTTAAACGATATTCAAACGGCGGTAGAGAACGTGGGTACGCTTGAAATAGCAAAGCTGGAACGCGGTTTACCGATGTTGGCCGTAACGGCCGGCGGCGCACCGATGATTGGTTTCTTGGGAACGGTCGTCGGCATGGTACAAGCGTTTTACAACATGTCGCAAGCCGGCAACGATATCAACATATCGCTGCTTTCAAGCGGTATTTATGTCGCTATGGTAACCACCGTGGGCGGTCTCATTGTCGGTATTTTCGCGTATTTCGGATATAACTATCTAACGGCCCGCGTCGGCACCGTGCTGTATCAAATGGAGTCGAACACCATTGAATTCATGGATTTATTAAACGAACCCGTAAATAAAGAGTAGTTTTATGGGAATTAAACGAAATACAAAAATAGACTCCTCATTCAGCATGGCTTCCATGTCTGACATGGTGTTTCTGTTGCTGATTTTCTTTTTGGTGACAACCACATTGATTAGTACGAATGCCTTGAAATTGGATTTGCCGAAAAGTACCAACCAGGTGTCCGAAAAACCGATGTTAACGCTTTCTATTAAACACTATTTGGAACAGGGAATCTATACCTATCATATCGACGGAAATGCTAACCCCATCTCTTTTTCGGAAGTGGAAGCGGTGGTTCAAGCGCGAAGGCCGGAGATTCAGGCACGCTTAGCAAGCGACGAAAGGCCGGTACTTTCCTTATATACAGATGGCTCTGTTCCTGTTGAAGAAGTGGTGAAAATAATGAATATTGCCAAGCGGAACCATTATTCATTATTATTGGCTACGAGGCCGGAATAAACTTCTTTTCTGCGGAGGAATAAAGATGAAAAAAGAAGAACGGAGCGGACAATCGAAACTGGTGGGAGTAATAATTACCATTGCTTTTCATGCTTTGTTGCTGCTGGTAATGATTTTTATGGCTTTTAAGGTGAAAGCGCCCGAGCCTGCAAGCCTGTTGATAGAAGTGGAATTGGAAGACGAGCTTGTTGTGGAACGAATTCCCAATAAGCCTAAACAAGAATTTTTCTCGGAACAAGCAGCAGCGCCTCGCCGCACTACCGACCCTAAAGTGAAGCCGACCGGTTCGGAGCGAAAATCGACTCCGTCTCAGCAAACAAAAGCCAGTGCGCCGGGCAGCGTGGACGAAGTGGGCGACCTTCCGGTCAAAGAAGAGCCCAAGCCCATTAATCCTAAGTCGTTGTATTCGAGCCGTGATGTAGGCACTCAACAGGCCGACAATACCGGAAAAGTGGATGAACGCGCTTTATACAGAGGTGGAGTGGAAGGTACTTCCGACTACACCGCCGGTTCCTCGTCTGTGAATGGCCCCTCGTTTAATCTGACGGGACGTTCGACGGTAGGCAGCTTGCCGGAACCGTCTTATCCCATACAAGAAGCCGGGAAAGTCGTAGTTGAAATTACGGTTGACCAACAAGGGACTGTGATTAAAGCGGTGCCCGGCGCTCGAGGAACAACCGTGCAGGACTCCAAACTATGGGACGCTGCCCGTGTAGCCGCCTTGAAAGCTCGCTTCAATAAAGATGAGAAAGCGGCATCCATACAAACTGGCACCATTACTTATATTTTCAAGTTGAAATAGTAATTATACAAACTTTTTGAAAACCATTCTCCGAAGCCGGAGGATGGTTTTTTATATTCAAAAGGAATCTTTGTCATTATGAATTCCAATTTCGATTAAGAAGAATGATGAGAGGCCTTCAAGAAGCATTTTTTAACCGCAAAGAACGCTAAGAAGGCGCAAAGGGTACAAAGTTCAAAGTCGTTGCATTTATACCTTTGCGTTCTTCGCGTAAACTCTTTGCGTCTTTGCGGTTAACGTATTTTTTATTTTTTGAAAGCTTCTTAGTGGTATGACAAGAGATTGTAACAGGAAATGACAACACTTTTTTCCTTTAATATTTTCGCCCTTGTTTCCCTTTTAAGGCTTTACTCATACCGCAATGCTTCGATAGGGTCGAGGCGCGAAGCGCGCACGGCGGGAATGTAGCCGGAAAGAATGCTCACGGCAAGGCACAATGATACGGCCAGCAGCATCCACAGCCAAGGAATAATGAAGGGGGAGCCGGTAAGGGATGCTACTGCATTTCCGACAATAATACCTAACAGGATGCCGATAAACCCGCCGAGTTGTCCGATAACAATCGACTCGAATAAAAACTGCTGCTTGATGGTGGTTGATTTGGCGCCAATCGCTTTCCGGGTGCCGATTTCACGAGTACGCTCATTGACGGAAACAAGCATAATATTCATCAACCCAACGGCCGCTCCTAATAATGTGATGAGGCCGATAACAATGGCGGCGACAGTGGCATAACCCATCATTTTCATCATCTCCTGAACGATAGCATCACTCCGGTCAATGTTGAAATCGGATTCGTCTTTGGGTGAAAGGCGACGAACCAAACGAAAAGTTCCTTCGGCTTCGCTAATGGCTTCTTCCGATTGTTGCGGATTAAGCGGCATAACCGTTATGGAAAATGTTTGTTCGGGCCGTGGAAATACACTGCGGACATTGGTCACCGGAATGATTACTTGTTTATCCAGTCCTCCTCCGAAACCGGATCCTTTATGCTTGAACGTACCTATTACGCGGTAGCGGTTTCCGCCAATAGTGATATATTCATCAATAGGGTCTTTTTCTTTAAACAGGGATTGTCTTACGTCATGCCCGATGATTGCGACGAACGTTCCGTTGGCTATCTCGTGTCCGGAAAAATTGCGGCCCGAAGCTAACTCGGCGCCGTTGGTTGCTAAAAAATCTTCATTAGAACCTAACACCCGAATATTAGGAGACGTTTTTTCAGATAAATACTTAATGGTCGTAGAACCGGTTGCCGAGGTATTGATAGCTATTGCTGCCGGAATGGGAAAGCGTTCTTTAAAGGCCAGTGCTTGGTGGTATGGAATATAGCTATAGCTGCGTTTACGGATGCGTTTATTCATTATTTGCATATTACTGCCGCGGCTTTGGATGGTAAACGTGTTAGCACCCATGTTATTAAAGCTGCTGGTAAGAGAAACTTTAATGGCGTCGATAGCCGTAAGAATTCCTACCAGGGCCATAATTCCGAATGCAATGATCAAAATAGTGAGTATTGACCGTAAGCGATTAGTGCTTACAGCGGTTAATGATACTCGAAAATTCTCACGCAACAGGGCGGTGGCTTTCATAAAGCAATTTTATTTTTTTGTAAAAGTAGTAAATTATTTGAAATAGAGCTACCTTTGCGGCTGAAGAATAAATAAAATATGAGAACAGATCGTAAAAAAACAAGTGCAGCTCCACGTAAATCCGGAGGCAGTTTTCGGGAGAAAACAACAAATTCGGGGCGTGGAACCACTTCTCGATATCGTACAAAACCTGCAGATAGGGATGATGATGTTGAACGCAAACCGCGTTTCCGTGGAGATGATGACGAACGCCGCCCGTCACGCAGTCCTCGCGGCGAATCGGATAGGAAATACGGCAGCCGTCCGCGCCG
>JAVBOD010000003.1:0-41092 GCA_031551045.1 Bacteroidales bacterium | reverse complement strand
CGCACTTCGGACTATCCCGTTTTTCGCAGTTTTGAGCTATTATTCGATAATCCGAATACCGTGTGGATTGGTGCAAAAGTGGACAGCAGTATGGTCATAGAAATTGAGAATAACGATAATCCACCGCTGGCAATTAGCGGCATTACCATTTTTCAATTGCACCGGCATCTGACGGTTTATTTGGAAGAAGGCAAACATTACACATTATACTACGGAGAAAATCAACCGGTGGTAAACCCGGCGTATGACCTTGTACATTTCGAAGAAAAAATTCCCAAGAACCTTCCGGTGTTGGAGCTGGGCGAAGCGCAGGCAATAGACCAACAAACGGAAGTACAAAAAGCGCCTTCGTTCTTCGAACGCCCCCTCTTTTTGTGGTTGGTAATCGGTGTAGTGGGCGCTTTGCTGCTGTGGATGTGCTATCAAATATTGAGGAAAAAATAAAATGAACGTTAATGTGTTTTTGTTTTTGAACAATCTCTTACATAAAATAATTACTTATGAATACCGATCGTTTAGTTACTTACCGGACATTCGACAACTATTTGTCCGCCGAAATTATGAAAGGCTTGCTGGATAGCTACAACATTCCGTGCTTCATTATTGACGAGAATATTTTGTATGCATTTCCGGCGGTGAATGGCATCAAACTGCAAATTCGCGAAGGGGATATTGAGCGGGTAAATGAAATTTTGAAGGAAACCGGAGAGGCGGAAGGTTGATGAAATTAATGGATTCTTCGTTTCACTTGGAAAGGGAACAAAAATCTTAAATAAACAACTCCGCAATAATTCCATCGGCAATAAAAAAATGTTCAGGTGGAATTTGTAAGCGAGTTCCTACTATTTGCAATTGTCCGGTTTGTAAAAATTTTTGCGCTTGCTGCTGACAATACTCTTTCCGTTGGCTTCCGAATAATTTTTCAATTTCTCCTAAATCCGCACCATTGGCGGTACGTAGCGAAGTGAGCAAATATTCGTTGTAACGCATTTCTTCGCTTAATGTTTCATAGTCAAAAAACACTTTGTTATTTTCTAACGCTTCCAAGTAATGGATATTATTGGCTACATTCCATTGGCGGCTTTTGCCGTCGAACGAGTGTGCCGAAGGTCCGATACCTATATACGGTTGCTGTTGCCAATAAGCGCTGTTGTGCAAAGCCCGCCATCCTTTACGGGCAAAATTCGATATTTCGTAATGCTCGTAGCCGGCTTGGGCTAAAAGCGCCTGCAACAAATAAAATTGCTGTAAGCTTGTTTGTTCGTCTTGTGCGGTCAGTAATCCCTTTTGTTGTTGTTTTCCCAGTAGGGTATGCGGCTCAATGCCCAAATGGTAAGCCGATATGTGCGGAACATTTAATGCCAGCGCTTGTTGAATATCGTATTTCCACTCGTCAAGCGAGAGATTGGGTAAGCCATACATCAAATCGATGGTGATATTTTCAAAGCCGGCTTGTTGCGCATTGCGAACGCTTTCTATGGCTTGTTGTGCGGTGTGCCGCCGCCGCATCCACTGTAAGTGCTTGTCGTGAAATGATTGAATACCGATGCTCAAGCGGTTGATGCCGATGGCCGGCAGTTGCCGTAAATACTCCGGCGTGAGGTCGTCGGGGTTGGCTTCCAGCGTGAGTTCATCGAATGATTCAATACCTGCGGTTTCTTTGGCTTTAGTAACGAGTAATGCTATTTCATTTGCCGATAATAACGATGGTGTTCCTCCTCCGAAGTAAAGAGTATGTGTGGTAGAAGTGAATGCGGCCAAATAATTCCGTCGCAAATCCATTTCGTGCAACAATGCCCGCACCATTTGTGTTTTGCGCTGTAAGGATATGCTGAAATAAAAATCGCAGTAGCTGCAAAGCTGTTTGCAGAAGGGAATGTGGATGTAAATTCCGGTGTTGTGTTTATGAATTGTTGTAAGCATGTGTCGTCAAGATAAAACCCCAACAGCTACCAAGGCTATTGGGGTTAGAGTCTTCATCATTATTCAAAATGACAGCACGAAGATTATTGAGATATTTATTTCAACAATAATTGTCCGCTACCCGACATGTTTCCATCTGTAAATACTTCTACGGTATAAACGCCTTTCATAAATTTTTCGTCTTTAGCTCCATAGAAAATACATACTTCCAAATCATCTCCCTGATAGTCGATTTCACGCATTTCCGAGTAAATCATTTGTTCGCCGTTAACAGTGAAAACATTGTTGTTGGAATGAGTTACCAAAATTCCGTCAGGCCCTTTTACGCGAATATAAATGCGCCGGAAGCCGCGTTCGGCAAGCGTGTTTTCAACCAATGTAAAACATGTTTTGATTTTAGTTGTCCGGCTGGCACGTGTCATGTCTTTGTCATTATCATTGAGAGCAACTACGTTGATATCACGTATTTTCAGCACAGACCCTTTTACGACTTTATCTTGTAATTCGTCTGTTTTTTGTACAAGGGTTTCGTATTTTTTACTGGTTTCTTGCGCCTCGGTACGGGCTTGTGCGGTTTGTGCACGTAATTGTTGATTCAACGTGTTCAGCGAGTCGATTTGCACCACATAGCCACGCATCACGTCGCGTAGCGTGCCGAGTTCTTTTTCGTATTGGCGTATTTGCGCTTTATTGGAAGCATCGGTTTTGCGGAGTTTTTCAATCATCACTTCCACCTTTTGTTTTTCCACTTCCAACTGCGCATTCAACGTGTCGTTGTTCGTTTTCATCCCGTCGTATTGGGTTCGCATGTCTTCGAGGTTACGCATCAAATCGTCTTTTTCCGTACTTAATACTACAATTTGTTCTGTCTTTTGCGAACTCACATACCACAGCGCTCCGCCAATGAGTACAACTACAATAGCTAATATAATGGTAGCTATTTTAAATCCTTGGGCCGTTTTTTCTTTTTGCGGTTGAGGTTTGTTTTCAATTATTTCAAAATCTTCCATAATGCTTTATTTTTATAGGGTGCGAAATTACTAATTTTTTGTTAACCTGCGAAAAGCCTCTTCTAACGAACCTTTCTGCCGCAAGGTTTCGATCGGTTCGTCAACCACAATTTTCCCTTGGTTGATGATAATGACATGGCTGCACATGGCTTCCACTTCCTGCATAATATGTGTGGAGAGCAGCACCGTTCGCTCACGCCCCAAGTCGCCGACGAGGTTCCGTATTTCCACTATTTGGTTCGGGTCAAGCCCCGAAGTAGGTTCATCAAGGATGAGTACCTTAGGTTGATGGAGCAAAGCTTGTGCCAAACCTACCCGTTGGCGGTAACCTTTCGATAGTTGCCCTAACTTCTTATGTTTTTCGGGAGTGATGCCGGTAATTTCAATAATTTCCTCCACCCGCTTTTCCACACTTTTCCCCAGTCCGTGCATTTGTCCCATAAGTTTCAGATACTCCCGCACATACAAATCCAGGTATAGCGGATTGTGTTCGGGTAAATAGCCCACCAGGCGCCGTGATTCTAACGATTGTGTCACTACATTAAAATCATAGATAAATGCTTCTCCGGAGGAAGGGGGAATAAAGCCGGCCAAGATTTTCATAAGTGTCGATTTACCGGCTCCGTTGGGCCCCAGCAGTCCGACAATCCTCCCCTTCGGAATGTCGATATTCACTTCGTCGAGGGCTTTTTGCGCACCATAAAATTTAGACACATTGTTAACAATAAGCGACATAGTTTGTATTTTAGTATAAAAAACGAAGGTATAAATTTTTAATTAAATTTCCACCTTTATTTGTAGATATTTTACAGGGACGACGCATCTGTAAATCTCGCTACACGTGTTGAATGAAATCATCTAAATCTTGCTCATCCATGAGGTTTAGTTTTTTCTTTAGCCGGCAACGATGCATATATATAGAATCGGTAGATACGTTAATCATTTGAGCAATCTGTTTAGATGTCATGCCTATACGAAAATAAGCGCTTATTCGGAGGTCGTTTTTTGAGAGTTCATTACTCAACTGTTGCAATCTGTCGAAAAAATTAGGATGTACTCTGTCGAAGTGTACCACAAAATTTTTCCATGATTTATCGGTTTCAATATTATTTTTGATTATCTTACGAATGTCTTCAATGGCAGAAGGTACTGCGTGTACTTGGTCGAGAACTTTGGAAATCTGTTGTAGAATTTGATTTTTGTTAGACAGTGCTAGGGCATTAGTAGTGAGTTCCCGGCTTTGGGTGTGAATTTGCGCCTTTTGTAGTCGTTCAATTTCTTGTTTACTTAGAAGACGCTCCTCAAGGTCTCTATTCTCCGCATCCTTTAATAATGTCTGTTGGCGAATATGGCGCTTTTGTTGCTGTAGTATTACAACCCAGGAAATAATAAGCAAGATAATACCTGTCAAAGAAATCAAGGTAACAATAAAATAGTTATTCTTTAACAGGATTTCCTGCTCCTTAATTGTCAATTCCTTTTGCGATGCGTCCAAGAAAATAGTTACATAAGCTTGATAGGCCTCTATAGGATTAGCACTGCTTGACAGTTTATTTTTTAAAGAGTTGTATTCTTTCAAATAAATGTATGCACTATCGTTGTGATGCAATCTTTCGTGTAGAACAGCAAGAGAGGGCAAAATACTGGCAATAAAATAAGGATTACCCGATTGAACGGCCAACGTTTGGGCATTTCGAAAATATTTAGAAGCTTCTTTCAGGTTTCCCGTATTCAAATAGTAGGTTCCGAGGTTCTGCCATATTGAAATAGAAAATAACTGATTGTCAATAAAAGGGTGCAACTTTTGAGCAGCCAAATAATACTCATATGTTTTATCATATTTTTGTTGGGCCGCATAAGTCAGTCCTATGTTTAAATAAGTAGATGCAATGGAGGAGGTATCTTGTAAGCGTTCAAAGATAGGTATTAACTGTTGCAAAGAGTCAACTAATGCATTCAAGTCTTCGAGGCGGGTAGTGTATATATTGGAGCAAATCCTGTAATATTCTGATTGTTGAGGATTTACGTATTCTCGGGCTTTTTGGTAATAATCTTCAGCCATTCTATAGCTTTCAATATAGCTACATACACGTCCTAAAGAGAGGTTCGTTTCGGTTATAAACGTACTGTCTTTAAGTTGTATAAACTGTTCTAAAGAATATAAGGTCATGCTAAAGGCGTCGGCGTAATTTCCATTGGTTAGGTGGTTTAATGCTATGGCATACTGTAATATAGCATAATGAAAAGGATGTTTAACCTTATCCGTTTTCTGAAATTCCCGTAATAAGCGCTGGATAAGTGTTGAATCGTAAATACCCTGAGCATAAGCTATTTCGGATTCATAATAAAGACACTCCTTTTTTAATTTAAGACTATCAGGGTGATGTTGTGCCACTTGATATAATTCTTGCAGCAGCAATAAAGCCTTTGCTCTATTAGAAAAGCTAACATGCTTTATTTCATGTGCGAGCGAATCAAAATGCTGTCGGCTATTTTTTAATTGTACTCCATACAGGATAACAGGGCTAATAATTAAATAGCAACAAATGGAGATGATTTTTTTCATAGTAAAATATATTGTTGCAAATTTAATAGTTCTTTTTTAATAGTCAAAAATATAAAGAAAGATATATAAAAAAATAAAATATTGATAATCAATATAATTAATTTTATTTTGTTAGATTTTTTATAGGTGTCTTTTTGTGCTTTTATAATTTTTTTTGTATAGTTTTGTAAAATTAAAATCAGGTAAACTTAAATTTAACAATATCCTTATGAAAAGAAGAGTTTTCAAAATCCTGAGTGTGTTGCTTTTAGCGATATACTGTGTTGTGGGGGCTTACGCGCAATCCACCTGTAACGCTCCTGAGAATGTTACCGTTAACATGCATAAGCCAGAGTGGTTTAATCTGACACTTAACTGGGAAGTTCCTGCTAATGACCCGAACAGTTTAACCCTAATTTATGATAATGGAAACATTGTTACCGATGTTGGTGTTGGACTTAATGGCGCTGATGTTAGCAAAATGAATGCACGGCAAATGATTCAGGGCAAAGCGATTAATAAGCCGAATAACCAACATGTGGTGGATGATTTTATCTTAACGAATGAAGCTAAAATTGATTATGTAGAGTTTTATGCTTACCCAAGTGGTTATACTTCTACAAATTATTCCTTAGAGTCGCCTTTTAATGCCGCCTATGTGCGTATTTGGGACGGTAAGCCCAATGCCGGCGGTAAGGTGATATGGGGTGACGATATGAACCGTTTTTCGGAAACTGGGTTTACTAATTGTTTCAGGGTTAGTGCTTCCAATCTCGTACAACCATCTTATCCTATAATGTATATAAAGGCGAATATGGGAGTGACTTTAGCTCCGGGCACTTACTGGATTGAATTGTCGGCCGGATCATCCAAATCTAACCTGCCTTGGACCATTCATGCCGATTTGAGTTTACCTGCGGGGAATGCTATGACAACCAGTAACCGGACTACTTGGGCAAACTGGACAGAAAATCTTGCCTCTTCCGGAACAAAGCTGGTTAATTTACCATTTAAATTGTATGGAGAAAAAGAGCAGGTGAGTGGCTATAATATTTTTAAAGACGGGGTTAAACAGAATATGGAGATGGTTACAGACCGAAGCTTCAATACGGAAGTTTCCGGGCCGGGAACGTATGTCTTTGGAGTCTCCGCGCTTTATGGCAATCCATCTACTTGCGAATCCGATGCCTCTACGGTCACCGTGGTGATGACGGCTGACCCGTGTGCCGCGCCCATCAATTTGCCGGTACTGGAAAATTTTGATGGCAATTTTGCTACATCTTGTTGGAATATCTCCGGTAAACTCGATGCCGTTTGGGAATTGGTTGCCGATGGTACGAATCCTACTTGTACCCCTGCTTCCGGAACAGGGATGTTGCGGTTTAATTGTCCGGCTTATAATAAAGGTGCTAAAAGTCTATTGCGTTCTCCTTATCTGAACTTTAATAATAGCGATTGTATTGCATCTTTTAAATTATATCGAAACTTTTCCCTTCCTGATTCTTTAGACAGAATTAATGTGTATGTAAGTACAACGAAGAGTATCTCCGGATTAACACCGGTATATACTATCAACAGAAGTGCAACAAAGGCTCCGGCGGTTCTAAAAGATGGTTGGTATGATTATCGTGTCGCCTTAAGTTCTTCGACTTTGACTGCCGGATATGTATTCTTTGAAGTGGTTAGTAACGGAGGTAATAACTTATATATTGATGATATTCAAATTGGTGGGCCGCTCTCTATTTGCTCGGCTCCTAAAAATCTTGAATTTGTAGTTAATAATCCCAATTGGAAAAATGTGCAATTAATTTGGGATGGTTATATCGAAGCTTTGGGTTATAATATTTACCGCAATGGAGTGAAAGTAAATACAGCATTGGTTACTGCTACCCAGTATGTCGATTTGGCGCCTGCCGCCGGAAATACGGTTTATGCCGTAACCGCTGTGTGGAGTGATAACTGTGAATCCAGCCCTTTAATTAAAACTGTTACAATAACACCGGAAGAATGTTCTCCTCGCATCGCTGTTTTTCCTTTTGAAGAAAATTTTAATACCAATACTTTCCCTGTTTGTTGGACCAATGATTATATGACAGGAAATGCGCCCTGGAGCGTGGTGAATGCCACATCCGGCCAACCTACCACCGCTAAGACCGGAGCTTATAAAATGTATTTCCATTCTTATCTGAAAGGAGAAACAACAAAATTAGTGTTGCCGGCAATTAATTTGTCCTTGATAGAACGCCCTGTCCTTACATTCTGGCATGCTCAGAAAGCCTATAATGCAAATCAGGATGAATTACGGATATATTATAAAAATTCGCCTACTGCAAAATGGACACTGTTGGCAACTTATACCGATAATGTCCCCGAATGGACTGAACGTGTGATTACTTTGCCTGATGCTTCGGAGTCCTATTGGATCGCTTTTGAAGGTGTTAATAATTCCGGCTATGGGGTTATGTTGGATGAAATCTCCGTATATACCTCCGATAAATGTGAGCCGGTACAGCATTTGAATTATGCGATCAATAATAGGTCAATTCATTTATCATGGGATACTCCTACATCTACAGAAAACTTACTTCACTATAATGTTTATAGGAATAATGTATTATTGGCCTCAAATGTTACGGTTACGGAATACACCGATGCATCTTTGGCGCTCGGTCCTTATACTTATGACGTGGAAGCGGTTTATAATAACTTCTGTGGGACTTCGAAAAAAATGACTACCCCCGAACTCTTAGTGGTTGACCGTTGTGGAGAGCAGTTGAAAAACCTGACGATTATCCCTCCCGCTGATCCTGATTGGTACACTGTGGGACTAAAATGGGATACCCCAACAGAGGAGCATGCCTTGGCTTATAGCGGCGCTACGATGTCCGGAAGCATAGGTCAATCGGCCCAAGCTATTGATTTTTCTATTGCTTCACGTTGGGAACCAGCAGATTTAACCACACTGGATGGACAAAAAATTACTGTAGTGAAATTTATTCCGGCAGATAAAAATTGTAATTATAGTATCCGTATTTGGCAAGGTGGTTCGGCAACCGATCCCGGAACATTGCTTGTAGATCAAACTATAGCTACCGAAACATTAACGATAGGGCAATGGAATATAATTCGTATTGCTCAGCCCCCCGTAATTAATGCTTCTCAACAATTATGGATAGGTATCCGCTGTAATATGACAGCTCCCGGAAGGCCGGCCGCTTATGATAATATTGTTGTTGAAGAATTGAAAGGAAAATCGGATATGATTTATGATGGTCAATCATGGACTCCTCTTTCTGCGCAGATAAGTCGCGGTAGTTGGTGTTTAGGCGCTTTGGCCGGTGTGCAGGATGTTACACGTAAAGGATTCAATGTTTATAGAAATGATGTAAAGATAAATGTGAATCCTATTTTTGACAATTTCCTAAAAGATGAACTGTCGCAACCGGGAACTTATAAATACGGCGTATCTGCGGTATATGATGATTATTGTGAATCAGTTCCTGTTGAAAAAGAGATTACGGTAAGTGAATCTCCCTGTATGACCCCGAGGGCTGTTCCTTTTGTCGAAGGATTTGATGATGTTCAATCTGACGAAAGAAAAATTTTTGTCAAACAATGCTATAAAAACGAAACAACGGAACAACTTCTTTGGGAAAATGTAACCAAAACCATGGGTTTCCCTCAAAACTGTTTCCCCCAGTCGGGCGCCGGAATGTTAGGGTTTAATAGTTTCCAGGCTAAGAGTGGAACACGTGCCGCATTGACTTTGCCGGTACTTGATCTTAGCGGGAATAATTATGTGTTGAAATTCTATATGTATCGCGATGAGGGAAGCAGTACAAAAGCGGATAGAGTAAATGTTTATCTGACGGATAAATATGGTGTATATACTGATCTTACACCGGTGCTAACCATAAATAGGAATAGACACCTGGATCCGGTTGCGCCTGCTATCGGGTGGTATGAATATAGTGTGACATTG
Organism: Bacteroidales bacterium; assembly: GCA_031551045.1. Classification (GTDB taxonomy): domain Bacteria; phylum Bacteroidota; class Bacteroidia; order Bacteroidales; family UBA932; genus JAVBOD01. The sequence continues at coordinate 31,632 of JAVBOD010000003.1, read as the reverse complement.
GATTGTTCTCAAATGACGATGGGACGATTGGTGTTTGAAGCTATTGGACTTGTAGGTACCGATATTTATATTGATAATATTCGTGTGGAGCCGGTGAGTTATATGATCTCGTCTTCAGCCGGAACAGGTGGAACTATAAGTCCTGCCGGCGACACTCCGGTATATGAAGGAAGTGATCAAACTTTCCAGATTACCGCCGATCCAACGTATGCCATCAGTGAGGTTTTGGTTGATGGCGTGAATATTCCTTCGGCTGTAACTAATGGCCGCTATACCTTTGTCGGTGTGGATGCGGCGCATACCATAACCGCCTCTTTTGTGTCGGCGCAATATACTATTTCAGCTGCTGCCGGCCAAGGAGGAACAATTAGCCCCTCTGGCGCCGTAGGCGCATTGGTGGGCGATAATAAATCCTTTACCGTTATAGCTAATACCGGCTTCAATATTGCAAATGTATTGGTTGACGGAGCGCCGGAAGCTTCGGCTATTGGTAGCAATACTTATACGTATGAATTTGCAAATATTAATGAAAATCATACAATCGCAGCCGCTTTTGCACCATTGACATATACAATAACAGCACTAACTGATATGAACGGTACTATTTCGCCAAGCGGAACGTTGACGGTAGAACATGGTAGTGAGCAAAGTTATACCTTTACGCCTAATACCGGTTATAAGCTGGATCAAGTGTTGATAGATGGCGTTAATAATCCTGCAGCGGTTGCTGCCGGTAGTTACTCCTTTACCGATATTACTACGAACCATACCATAGACGCTCGTTTCACCATACTGACTTATACCCTTGATGCTATTGCGGGCAGCGGTGGAACAATTGCACCGAGCGGCACCATGACTGTAAACTACGGCTCTAATCAAAGCTTTACCGTTACCCCTAATACCGGCTATGAAATACAGTCGATACTAATTGACGATGTTAATAATTCCGCCGCGGTTATTGCCGGGAGCTATACATTTACTAACATTACAACCGACCATACGATAGCTGCAAACTTTGTTCAGTTGACCTACACAATCACAGCAACTGCCGGTACCGGCGGGACTATCAACCCTAGTGGGACATTGACTCTGACTCACGGTAGTAGTCGGACTTATACCATTACGCCCAATGCGGGATATAAGATTGTACAAGTATTGATTGACGGCCTTAATAATACGGATGTGGTAAATAACGGTAATTACGTGTTTACGAATATAACAACGAATCATACTATTGAAGCAACATTTGAACGTATGAGTTATACGCTCACAGCTACAGCAGGTACGGGAGGAACAATCTTGCCTAATGGAACAGTAACCGTAAATTATGGAGGTACCAAAAATTTTGTTATAATGCCTGATAATTACTACAGAATATCAGAAGTATTGATTGATGGTACAAATAATCCAACTGCGGTAGAAAATGGTTATTATACATTTACGAATATAGCTGCGGATCATACTATTGCGGCAACTTTTGTGAAACAAACTCCGAAGGTGAATAACATTACGGTTAATAACGAACCTTTGCCCATTGATAGTCACATGCAGTATATGGCTGCCTGCGGAGACAATACGATCACACTCTCTATTGATGGTGACGGAGATATTAGAATTAACGGAGATCCTTATACGTCGGGTACGCCAAAACTGCTGGCGTTCGATAACCATAAAGCCGATATTGTAATTACAGCCACCATACCTTCCGTTGGAAGTGTAACTTATAGATTAGTTGTTTCGGAAGCCTTAGGCAGTGCCGCTAAACCCTTGTATGTAGAACGCTGGGGGAAAACACTGGCCGTTATCAATAATCCGCTTAATAACGGAGGATATACCTTTGATGCTTTCAAATGGTATCGCGACGGCAGTATGGCAGTACAGGGAACCGGTAATTATATCGAATTCAATAATAATAGAAATGCTTATTATGCCGATGTACACATGCTGCAAACAGGCGAATGGCATCATACCTGTAGAACCTATGTAACACAACGCTCGACCGAAATAACAATATATCCGAATCCTGTAGCCACCGGAAAGGTATTGAACCTTTCTCTGCCGGAAGGAGTCGAAAAGGTCAATATTTCGATTTATGACCTTGCGGGTAAATTGATACGGCACTATTCCCGTGTTTCAGGAAGTATTGCAACTCCGGAAACGATGGGTGTTTATCTCCTGCATATACAATTGCCCGGTGGCATTATCGAAACACAAAAAATTGTAGTGTATTAAAAACTGTAATTAAAGATAATTATGAGAAAATCAATCTTAATAATAGGCCTTTCATTGTTTATCGGAAATATGGTAAGCGGCCAAAGCAAGCATGAGTTATTCGTAAACGGATTCGGCGGTCTTCAAACCGTAACCTATAGTGTTGATGGAGCCGATGTATCCAATCGTTTCGGAGGAGGTGGAGGAGTGGGCTATGCCTACAATTTTAATGCTTCCTGGAGTATCCTGTCCGGCATCGACCTGTCTTATTATGGTGCCGAACTTACCATAAGCAAGGCATCTTTAAGTACTCAACAAGGGGCAAACCGCTTTGATTACACGTTGTCGGGCTTTACTGAAAAACAATCGCTTTTGATGCTGGAAATTCCTTTGCTCGCCCGTTATACACTGCCTTTGGCCGACAAGCAAGCATTGCAATTTGCCGTAGGATGCAAGCTTGGTATTCCTGTGAGTACTAACTATACGGGTAATGCGGCAGGACACCAAACCAATAAAGTGTGGCTCGATTTTGAAGCTACGGAATATAACATTGATGCTTTGTTTGCTCCGAATAATCCTAAAAGTGTAAATGAATATTCAGGCTCCTACGAGGCGAACTTTTCGGTGCAATTACACGTAGAAGCCGGATACCGTTTGGCTTTTACAGAGAAATTGGCATTCTATGCAGGCTTATATTTTAATTATGGTTTGAATAATATGCAGAAGAAGTCGGATGCCGCATTGGTTACCTTTGCCGATGATAATCCGACTTTAAATTCTTCTCCGCCGAAATACACCTATTCTTCCGGAATATTAGATACCGACATGGTCTCTGAATTTCGGCCAATGGCTATAGGTCTTAACCTCCGATTTACATTCGGTCTATAAAATTCACTTATATAATTTTTAATACTATGAACAGGCGAATCTTTTTTCTAAAATATTCTTTTCTTTTCTTTTTTCTCTGTTGTGTATTCTCTCTTGAGGCGCAAATCAGTGAAGGCGGAACTCCTCCCAGTTTTTTACACTCGGGAGCTATGCCAATGAGCGCTCAACAAATGTTGCAGGTGCGTCCTGACTTTGATGTTACAACTTTAAAGGCGGAAGATAAAATCAGGGAAGAGGCCGGCATGCCTCCTCGCGCCTTTTATGAGATTCCGGTTCATTTATCCCCGGAAAATTCCGGAGAATGGACTATGCTTCCCAATGGGCAATATATTTGGCGGCTGACGCTTGAGGCTCCTAACGCTATTGCGATGTTGCTGACCTATGATAAATTTATTATCCCTGAAGGTGGTCGCCTTTTCTTATATAATGCCTCAAAAAAAAAGGTGATAGGCGCCTTTACATCCAGCTCAAATCCTAAACGGCAAGAGTATGCCACCGAACCGCTTCCCGGTGATAGAATAACCCTTGAGTATGTTCCGCCTATGCGCACAAAGGAAAAAACAGGCGATTTACAATTGGTAATCGCATCTATAGGTTATGGCTATAATCACATGGATTTATCGGCGGATGGAGATCAGTTACATATACGTTTTGTAGGAACATTGCCCTGCCAGGTTAATGTTAACTGTTCGGAAGGTGATAATTGGCAAGACCAGAAAAGAGGAGTGGCGCGTATTTTGACTCCTATAACCGGTGGTGGTTATGGCTTGTGTAGCGGAACAATTGTCAACACAACGGCGCGCAATCTTGATCCTATATTTTTGAGCGCTTTCCATTGCTACAGCGGGCAAACAGAGGCAGACATGAATAAAGCAATCTATTATTTTAATTATGAAGTTACCGGGTGTAAGGACGACTATGACCCCAATCCTGAAACCTATACTACTTCTCAAAACAATACGATTGTGGGGGCTACTATTTTAACGCAAATTCCGGTAGACGGTGGTTCCGATGGCTGTTTATTACAATTGAATGACCGGATTCCCGAAGATTATGGTGTGTATTATAATGGATGGGATAGAAGAAACGTCGCCCCTCTATCGGGGGTAGGCATTGGGCATCCGAATGGCGATGTCAAGAAAATTTTTACCTATACCAGTCCTGCTGCATCTTATACGGCAAAGATGAATAGCGGCGAAGTAGGTGCTACCGGCGCCTATTGGCGTGTACAATTTGTGGCTACTCCCAACGGTCATGGTTTAACGCAGGGCGGTGCTTCCGGTTCTCCTTTGTTCGACCAAGCCGGACGTGTGGTAGGTACCTTAACCGGAGGCCCGGCAGAAAATTGTGCAAGCCCTAATGGGAATTCTATATATGGAGCCTTATGGTATCATTATGATAAAGACGCCAGCCCCAACAATTGGATGAAGAAGTGGCTTGACCCTGTGGGTTCAGGCGAAGAATATATTGAGGGAGGTTACCAAGCAGGAGAAGTAGCCGCAGGTTTTGTGGTAAGCAGAACCGAGCTATATGCTACGGAATCCGTGTCATTCAGGGATGCTTCCAATGCTGCCACGGCCTGGAAATGGACTTTTGAAGGAGGAACACCTGCCAACTTTGAGGGTAAAACGCCGCCGGTAATTGTCTATAATGTTCCGGGGACATATACCGCCACCTTAACTGTTAATGCCGGAACTCCCAATGAATCCAGTAAAACCGCTACAATAAATGTGCTCTTAAAAAATAAAGAAGAACTGATTGTCGGAACAGGTACGGCTCAAGGCGCTCTACCTTTAGGAACGAGCGGATTTAATCGTGCTAAATTATATACGGCCGCTTTATATACACCTGCGGAAATTGCACGTATTGGCAATCATAATATTACTGAGGTTGCATGGTATTGCAACGAAAGTCAAACGGTTACAACAAGTGCCGTACGTGTTTATCTTAAAATGATTGATGCCTCCGTATCGGATATGAATGCAAGCACATATAACACTTATGGGGCTGTTTCTGCAGGGGCAACCAAGGTGGCGGAATATAGCAACTATACCAATCCTGCAGGAGCTTATGCTTCTTTCCCGTTTAATGCCGGATCGTTTACCTATGATGGCTCCAGTTCCTTGTTGGTGATTGTAGAAACGGAATATCCGACAGACGCAACACGTAATCCGCAAACGCCCTATTCACCAGCCACGGCTAAACTTCGTTATTGGGCAACTACAGCGGCGTTGGCAATCTCCGGAACCTCCACTTCTACCCTATATGACTACCGGCCCAATATTAAATTTACGCATGAAGTAGATGTTGTAAAGCCTGTAGCGGATTTTGCCATGAATGGTGCTACAACTCCTATTACCATAAAGGAAGGAGAAAAAGTTAGTTTTACCGATAAAACGACGGGCGGTCCGGTAGTCTTATGGAATTGGGTCATGCCGGGGGCTGAAGATACCAGTAGTACCATCACCAATCCGGAGACGGTGTATATGCATCAGGGAACTTATGATGTTACACTGAAAGTGAAAAACACGGAAGGAGAAGATGTGAAGACATTGGAAAATGCGGTTACTGTAAAAGCGGTTCCTCCGGTGCCCGACTTCCTTTCGGTCTCTACCGGTTGGAATACACAATCGCGTGGCCAGTTTCTTCCTCGTAGCGGAGGACAGGTGTTCTATCTGGATATATCGGAAAATTATCCCAGATCTTGGAAATGGACCTTTCCCGGTGGCTCTCCCGCCTCAGCTACTGCCTCTAGCCATGTGGTTACTTATCCGGCTTCTTCAACTACTGTTTTACATGATGTTTCGCTGGAAGTTTCTAATCCGGCTGCAACTGTTGATACCACGAAAACAAATCATATCCAGGTAGGGGGAACTGCCGATATTTGGAATGTCTATGGCGACGAAAGCGCCCTTTATTTCTACCAGTCCAATACGAATATCTTTATGTCGGCCATAGGCGATGCTTATACCACTTTTCCTCAGGGTGTCGCTGAACGTTTTGTTAATACTTCGCCGGGAGAAATACCTTCTATTAAATTTTATTCATTCAATGTTACAGGTACTGTTACCATAAAAGTAGCGATCCATACCGAAATTCCCAGCTCATATTCCGATGTGCCGGGAACTGTTGGCGCAATGTTGACCAGTGCTACGATTACCCCTACGACTAATGGCTATAGTACGGTTACTTTCCCGAAACCGGCGGTGGTAGCAGGCAATTTCTATGTGGTATTTACCCATGTATCAGGCTCCGGGGCGCGTATCATTCCTTCTACAGAGCTGAGGGAAACAAAGGAAACCAGTGTATATGCAAATTATTCGACCTATGGCTGGTTGCCTATGAACCTGCTTATTGATGGTGCGTATATGTCGATGAATGTAGTTCCTAATTTTACTTATACCTACCTTAATATGACTTCTCCGAAGTACATGAAAGTGAAAAATGTTGATGCTCAGGGACAGGCTATAACCCTCGCTTCTAATGCTTCGATGTGGAAAGCTACAACTACCGATTCGTGGATTATCATGGATGCCCCAAGCGGCAATATTTCGAACGATGCTACTATCAGGTTTGCCTGTGCCGAAAATAAAGCCCAGTTGGTACGATCAGGTGTTATTAATATTGAAGCAGGAGGAAATACTACGTCGGTTGTGGTGAAACAGGCCGGAGCTCCTCCTACTGATCTTGTAGCAGACTATAACGATGATAGTCTATCAATAGATTTAGCATGGAATTTTGAAATGCCTGTTTTTAAAGGTGTCTTTGACGACGCGGAAGCACATACCGACTTTGCCATTAATTCTCCGGGAATAGCATCCTGGACTTATTACGATGGTGATGATAAAGATACCTACGGATTTTTTCAGAATTTGGCATTTACAAATGAATATGCTAAAATGTCCTTTATCGTAATGAATCCAACGAAATTCAAAGACCGTTCAACCGGTAAAACGGAGGATATGACTGCGACTTTACCTGAACGATGGTCTGCTCATAGCGGAAAGAAATTCTTTGCAAGTATTGCTCCTACGGATGGTGTCGCGAGCAACGACTGGATGATTAGTCCGGAATTGCATTTGGAATCGGAGGCTACGGTAGCATTTTGGGCGAAATCCTATACAACCGAATATCCTGAAAGATTTAGAGTGCTGTACTCTACTACCGGCAATGCTGTATCGGACTTTACGCATGTGTTAACTACGGGGGCTTATGTGGAAATATCATCCGGATCGTGGACCCGTTATTCGTATGCGCTACCGGCCAATGCAAAATATGTAGCTATTAATTGTGTATCGAGTGACGGCTGGATGCTGATGATTGACGATATCGCCATCGGAACAGGTGCTTTACCGCAAACAGCATTGAATACAGAGCCCCGTAATACAGCCAATATAGCTACGCCGAATGTATTAGAACAGCGCTTGACAGAACAAAAGAAGACACCTTTAAATTTGCAGAAATTGCAAAGCGATGTTAAATTACACCAAAAAATAGAAGAGAACGTAAAGAAAAAAGTAAATCTGTCGAATCCTTTCAAGCAATCGTTGGAAGTTATAGCTGCTCCTGTGATGGATATAGCGGTGGCTCAAACCACTGTTGCCCGCAAGGAAGCTACAGATGCGGTCTTGCGGTGGGATGCCGGGCGTAATCCCAACCGTACGGGAGTGGGAAATGCTGCCGGCGGATTTTTTGAGGTGGGTATTTATTTTGAAGCAGAAGACTTATTGTTATATGACGGATATCAACTTAAAGCCGTAGAACTGCTGATTATAAGCCAAGGATCGGATATGGCGTTGAATATTTACAAGAACGAACAGTTGGTACACTCTCAACCCTTGTCCGATTTGCAGGTACATACCGGCGGAGAAGCGGTATTTAATCATGTGCTACTGACTACGCCCATAGATATTGTTGCCGGCGACGATTTGTTAATCTCCTATGAATACATACAAGCTCCGAAAACAGGGGATGATATTGTTTACGTGGCAGGGATAGACCAAACTACCACCACGGTTGCTGGGAAAGGTAACTTGGTGGCGCAATCAAGAGGTGTATTCTCCCTTTTGCCGGCAAGTATTACCGGAAACTGGAATTTAGCCGCTGTATTAGCAAAAGCCGTAAATAATAAAGTTTTTTTTAAAGTGTATGCCAACGGCACAGCCGAAGCTTTAGCGGAAACGGACACTACTTCTTATATTCATGAAAATCCACCAATGGCTCAGCAGATTTGCTATTCGGTAAGTGCGGTATATGAGGGCGACCCTGAACTGGAAACCGTACCGTCTGAGGACACTTGTGTGATCTCCAAATCGGTGCTTACAATTGCCGCCGATAATAAAACAATGATCGAAAATGAAGAGGTACCCGAGCTTACAGGTACAGTTTCCGGCCCTTTATTTGCCGAGCATACGGTTAATAACGTGTTGGATATGACTACGTTTATTGCTATGGTATCCGACCAGTCGAAAGCAGGCGTTTATCCTATCGCAACGGTGGTTGATAATACGCTTCCGGAACTGTATATTATGAACCCGATAGCCGGAAAATTAACGGTAACGGCTATCCCTTCCGTAATTGCTACGCAACCCGAAGAGGCGAGAGCCTGTGTCGGAGAGCCAGCTTCTTTTACAGTTACGGCTTCTGGATTGGAGCTAAAGTATCAATGGCAGAAAAAAGATAATACAATATGGAGAGATATTGACGGTGCCACCACTCCCTCGTTAACCATAAATGCGGTAACGGCAGCTGATGCATCCACCTATCGTGTACTTATTATCGGTCGGTCGTCCATAGCTATTAGCCGTGAAGTCGCACTTATTGTAGGTCTTCCGAAAGAAGAAGCAATCGCTTATGAATGGTCGGAAATGCCCGCTGTTAATTGTAATCCTGTAACCAACGGCGGCTTTCATTATACCGCTTTCCAATGGTATAGAAACGGGGTAGCCATTACAGGCGCTACTAAACCATATATTTCCGTGCCTAAAGGCGATGCTGGCATGTATCGTTGCGAAATGCAAACGGACAAGGGATATAAACTGGCGGTATGTGATTTTGTGCCGCAAACACCTTCAAGCGGATTGGTAGTATATCCGAACCCTGTGAAAACCGGCGAACAGATTACCGTAAATGTGGGAGCTGCGATCAATGGCGGAGTAATGAATATTTACAATAGTTCCGGAGGAATGGAAAAAGCGAATATTCCCATAACAGGTGTAGCTACTACTGTTACTGTAAATGATCTGCTGCCGGGCTTCTACTTTATACAAGTCGTAGATGCCGAGGGAAATAAGCAAGTCGCAAAATTATTAGTTCAATAAACCCTTAAGACAATTATGATGAAACGTCAATTTTTACTGTTTATATTACTTTTTTTAATCAGCGCTTCTGCAATGGCTCAATTGCGTCATGAACTTTCGATCAATGGAGGGGGAGGTTTTTCTACCCTCCATTATACTTATCCGGGAACTGATTATAGTATGGGCTTAGGAGGAAAATTCGGTCTTGGATATCACCTTTCCTTTTCTCCGCAATGGTCGGTGAGGAGCGGTCTTGAAATGGCTTTTTATAATGCGGAAACTACAGCCAGCAGCCTTTCGAATACCAACCTGATGACTTCGGACTTGGACGCTAATCTTGATTTTACATATACTTATACCGGCTATAAGGAACATGTATCCGCCACTTTTCTGTCTATTCCCTTGATGATGGAATTTCAACTTCAGCCCACATCTTCATTTTATGCTGCAATGGGGGTAAAAATTGCTATTCCTATAACTGCCTCGGCTAAGGAAACGGGAACTTTGAGCACTACCGCCTATAGTCCGACATTAAATATCCCCTACAGTGATGAGCCTTCGTTGGGCTTGTACACCAACCGGAAAGTCGATGAAAAAGCGGAACCGAAATTCAATACTGTTTTTATGTTGGCCGCCGAAGCCGGATATAAATGGAATTTGGCCGAGCGTTGGGGATTATATACCGGCGTGTATTTTGATTGGAGTATAAATCAAATCGGACAAAATGCCGCCCAAAATACTATAGTGTCTTATACGCCTTCTACACCGGCACATTTGGCATACAGCTCTTTGGTGGATATGGCCGAAACCGTTCGTCCCTGGTCTTTGGGTATAACTGTCAGGTTTAATTATAGATTAAAATAAATAAAGAGAATTAAGCGAAACTCAGCAACAAGAGTAATATTTTTTTAAATTATTACTCTTGTTGTCACGATCTATATAATGGGAGACATTTTGAAGTAAATATTCGATTATATACTTAATTACATATGTCTTAATAGTAATTCTTGAAAATAATGCAACATGGGCATTTTATTATTTCCCCGCTGCATGCACTGTTATTCAGGTAAAGCCTTTTGGGGCAAGGGAAAGGAGAATATATAGCAGCAGTTTGAAATGCGTCCTTCATGACATATGCATTTTTATTTCCCGGAATTTTTCCTTACATTTACCAAATCATTTTCATAAAGATATTCATATAAAAGTAATCAGATATGGCAATAAAATTAGTAGCCGGTATCGATATCGGTGGAACCAATACAGTGTTCGGCTTGGTGGACGACCAAGGAAAAATCTATGCCGAAAGCACCATCCCGACACGTAAATATTCCGACTTTGATGTCTATTTACAAGTGTTGGCCGACAGCATCAAAGGGCTTTCCGAAAAAGTGAAGGAAGACTATGAACTGGTGGGCGTGGGACTTGGCGCTCCCAACGGCAATTTTTACACGGGGAATGTAGAATTTGCCCCTAATTTGATTTGGAAAGGAATATTACCTTTCTCCCAAAAACTGGAGGCCTATTTCCCGGGCATTCCCATTGTGCTCACTAATGATGCCAATGCGGCTGCTATCGGCGAAATGATTTACGGCGGCGCCAAAGGCATGAAAAATTTTGTGGTGATTACGCTTGGAACCGGCTTGGGGAGCGGCATCGTGGTGAACGGCGAAGTACTTTACGGGCACGATGGTTTTGCCGGTGAAGTAGGCCATACCATTGTCAGTGTCGATGGGCGCGAATGCGGCTGCGGGCGTCGTGGCTGTTTGGAAACCTACGCATCGGCCACCGGTATCAAACGCACGGTTTATAAATTGTTGGCCGACCATATAGATGATAGTGAATTGAAAAATATCAGCTTCAACGAACTTTCGGCCGATATGATTAGCGTGGCCGCTATCAAAGGCGACCCGATTGCGATTGAAGCGTTTGCACACACCGGAAAAATTCTGGGCCGCGCTTTGGCAAACTTAGTGGCCATCACGGCGCCCGAAGCTATTTTCCTGTTTGGCGGATTGGCTAAGGCCGGGAAATATATTTTTGAGCCGACTAAACAATCAATGGAAGAAAACGTGTTAAGATTGTGGCAAGGCAAAGTAAAATTGTTACCCTCCGGAATCGATGATAAAAATGCAGCTGTGTTGGGCGCTGCCGCTTTAGTTTGGAAAGAAGTAAAAAAATAAAAGCCACCCCAGCCTTCCCCTATAACGGGAGCTTGGGAGGGGCCGATAAAATCTAGTTATAATGAAAAGATATCCTATTCGTGCTATTAAATCGCTGGTAATGTTTTTTGCGTTGGCAGCCTTGGTTTTTGTGTTGGGCTACTACCTTGGAGGAGTTCAAAAGAAACACCCCGACATTACTTTTTGGGCTTTTGCACAAATGAGTAACCTCAAACAAATGATTCTGTTTTTAGGAGCATTTGGTTTGATATATCCGTTAGTCGGTTTTGTCAATAAAAAAATCTACACCAACGGCCCGCTTACAGCAGCGCAAAAACAGCAAATTGAAGCCATGTTTGCCGCCGCCAAGTATGTGTTGACAAAAGATGAAAATAATGTCATGGTTTTTCGCCCCAAAGCATCGTATGTGCGTTTCATGCGCTTACTGTTTGAAGACAGCATCCGCCTCGACTATTCCGATAACCCGTTGGTGATGGATGGCCTACGACGCGATGTATATCGTTTGGCGCGCAATATCGAAATCTCGTTCCGTCGCGAAGAAAACGCTGAATAACAAAAAACCCCGAAAATTTTTCGGGGCTTTTTATTGATTTTTATTGAAACTTAAATCAATCCTTTAGCGTGTTTTTCGCCAATTACTTTCAACATATCATCTGTCATGTTTTCGAGATTCCATACCGGACTCCAACCCCATTCTGTGCGGGCGCAGGAATCGTCCAAAGAGTTAGGCCACGAATCTGAAATGGCTTTCTTTACAGGATCTACTTCATATTGAATGGCGAATTCCGGAATCCGTTTTTTAATAGCTTCGAAAATTTGTTGAGGATTAAAACTCATAGCTGTTACATTGAAAGCATTGCGATGCTTCAATTTTGCGGGATCGGCTTCCATCAATTTAGTACAAGCTTGCAACGCGTCGGGCATATACATCATGTCCATGAACGTGCTTTGCGGAATAGGACAAATAAACGGTTTCGTTTTATCTTTCACCGCCGCATAATAAATTTCCACAGCATAGTCGGTAGTGCCGCCGCCGGGAAGCGTGGCATTCGAAATAATACCGGGGAAACGCACGCTGCGCGTATCTACTCCGAAACGGCGGAAATAATAGTCGCTTAGTAACTCGCCGCTCACTTTGCATACACCATAAATAGTTGTTGGGTGCATAATCGTATCTTGCGGCGTATTATCCACCGGTGTGTCGGGGCCAAAGGCGCCGATGGAACTGGGTGTAAACACCGCACATTTATATTCGCGGGCAATTTCCAAGGAGTTGATAAGCGCTCCCATGTTGATACGCCAGGCCAATTGCGGATTTTTTTCGCCGGTAGCCGAAAGCAGGGCTACTAAATTGTAAATGCCGTCGATTTGATATTTTTTCACCAGCTCGGCATATCCTTGTGCATCGAGGGCATCGATTTTTTCTACCGGCCCGTCCGATAAATGATGGATAGACTCCAGTTTTACATCAGAAGCTACCACATTATTATTTCCATAGATTTTACGTAAGAGAGGGACCAGTTCCGAACCGATTTGCCCACCGGCTCCTACCACCAATACTTTTTTCATTTTAAATTAAGGTATTTTTAGTTTTACGCCGCAAATGTAAGAAGTTTTTTCAAGTCTTTTCATTATGAAATTTTCAATCTTTCTAAGAAAATGATTATTAATGCATTGACATTTTTCGGGAATAAAAATTTTTGCGAATTTCATAAAATAAGTAATAAAATATAATTAAGTATTTAATAGTCAGTTTCTAACGTATGATAAAAAAGAGTATATTTGTAGTGTGAACCAAAGCCTCATCACATTATTATTGAAACAAAAAGCCTTGGATTTAGGCTTTGATGCTTGTGGAGTAGCTCAAGCCAAGCAACTTACGGAAGATGCTGCTTATTTGCAATACTGGCTTTCGCAAAATTATCATGCAGGGATGGAATATCTAGAACGCCATGTTGAAAAGCGGGAAGATATTACGTTGCTGGTGGAAGGAGCCAAATCCGTCGTTGTGATGCTGATGAGTTATAAGCCCGCGGAAAGGCAGGCCAAAGACCTTCCGCGAATAGCTTGTTATGCATACGGGAAAGATTATCACGAGATTATTCGTGAAAAATTAGATAATTTATTGAGCTTTCTACGGCAATATTATCCACAGGTTAAAGGCCGCGCTTTTGTTGATACGGCGCCCATTTTGGAAAGAGCCTGGGCCGTACGTGCTGGCTTGGGATGGATTGGTAAAAATACGATGTTGATTAATCAAACACTGGGCTCTTTTACATTTATAGCAGAATTGGTGGTAGATGTCGAGTTAACTTACGATAAAGAAGAAACGCGGAAATATTGCGGGAGTTGTACAAGATGCCTCGAAGCCTGCCCTACTAAAGGATTGAAAGCTTCTTATACGATAGATGCGAATCGTTGTATTGCCTATCACACGATTGAGAATAAAGAGGAGAGTGAAGTAGATACCGCCGGCTATTTGTTCGGGTGCGATATTTGCCAACATGTGTGCCCATGGAATAAAAAAGCGCCTTCTCACCAACACCCGGAACTGGCGTCTTTGCAGGAGGTTATGCAATATACTCTCGACAATTGCCTGAATATGGAGGAAGAGAGCTTTGCCGGCATATTTGCAAAATCTCCTTTAAAACGGGCTGGTCTTGAGAAATTGAAAACAACGGCTCGCAAAATGAAATCATAGAAATAGTTCCCGGTACCCGCATGGTTTTCTTGGGCAAAAAATAGTATCTTTGCCGACATATTTCATAGTCTATGAAACTGCAAACTACTATAGCCATTCCGACATTCCCGCAAAAAATAAGTTATCGTACTCCGGTATTGTTTATCGGTTCGTGTTTTGCGTCGAATATGGGGGCGTTGATGCAGCAACGAAAATTTCCGGCGACGGTAAATCCTTTCGGTGCGGTTTACAATCCATTATCAATAGCACAAAGCCTGCGGCGTTTGCAGCAGGGCGAATTGTTCTCGGAAAAAGAGCTTCTTGCTTGCAATGGCTTATATACTACTTTTTTTCACCATAGCGCTTTTTCGCATCCCGATAAAACTACGTTTTTGCAACAGGCGAACGAAGCGTTACAACAAGGCGCAGAAACGTTTCGTAAAGCTTCTTTTGTAGTGGTGAGCTTGGGAACATCGTGGGTTTATTGGCACGATGAACGTTGCATGGTGGTGAACAATTGCCACAAATTACCGGCAATGCAATTCGAACGTAAAAAATTATCGGTAGAAGAATCCGTAGAAGTATTGGCCCGTGAAATTGCATTAAATCCGCAGCGGACGTGGATTTTCACCGTCAGCCCTATTCGCCACTGGAAAGACGGGGCGCACGAAAATCAATTAAGCAAAGCGGCTTTACTACTAACCGTAGAAAAGTTACAGCAACAATTTTCGAATGTATATTATTTCCCGGCGTATGAAATTATGATGGACGAATTGCGCGATTATCGTTTTTATGCCGAAGACATGCTGCATCCTTCGGAGCAAGCCATCAACTATATTTGGCAACGTTTTTCCGAAACAGTTTTTGACGAGGAGGCCTTGCAAATTATTCCGGAAATAGAAAAAATAAACGCAGCGCAACAACACCGGGCATTACATCCCGAAACGGATAATTATAAAAAATTTATCGAAAAATTAAACCGACAAATACAACATTTCAAAACACAATATCCGTTTATACCAATTTAATGAATCCTTGAACCTTCCTAACCTCTTGAATTTAGTATGAAAAAACACCTTTGGTTATTGGCATTCCTTTTTATCGGATTACCGGCGCGCGCTCAATTATCGGCCGGCTTTGAAGATGGGACATTGAACAACTGGTCGCAATTGCCGGATAATCGATGGGGAGTATCCAATATAAATTCTTTGTCGGGGAGTTATTCGTTGAAACATACCTATGACAACGCCGCCGCCGCAACCGATATTATTTATACCGCATTAAACGGGGTTGCAGTAAATAAAGGCATCACTCAATGGCGGTTTTTGTTGCGCCATGGATATAATCCGAGCGGCACCAACAAATGGGCGGTATTTTTATTTTCCAATGCCGCCGGTAGCGAATGGAAGCAAAGTGGCATTTACGAGGGTTATGCTATTGGGGTAAATATGGTGGGCACGGACGATACGCTCGCGCTTTATGCGGTGAAAAATAATACATTTTCCATTATCCGTAAAACAAAAATCAATTGGGAAAATGATATTAAAACCACCGGAACCGGCGCTGTGGAAATCATTCGCAACCCTTTTGGAGAGTGGACTATAAAAGGCAATACGGCCGGGAATTTTAATAGTATGGATACCGTTGCCGCCCCGGTTACACATAATGCGTATTCCGCTGCCTCTTATTTTGGGATTGCTTATACTTATACGGCTTCCGCCGATATGTTGCTTTGGGTAGATGATATTGCTGTTACATTTACAAGAGTAGTCGTGCCGACTAAAATCAATACGGTTCATTTACAAGGGACATCCGACCTGTTACTTTCGTTTACGCAGCCGGTAGATTCGGTATCTGCAGCCCTCGCTACAAAATATAAATTGGTTTTTGAGAATGACTCTTTGCATCCCGCGCAAATAAAAGTAATGACTGCAACGGACGTATTGTTGTCGTTCGCGCAACCTTTGCCGAGAGGAGAAGCTATCATAAAAGTTTCAGGGGTGATAGATGAAGAGGCTCAAGAAATAATAGACCAAAAATCATGCGCTGTTTTTTATCTGCTATATGGAGATATCGTAATCAACGAAATTATGGCTACGCCTGTTCCATCGGCGGGTTTACCGGAAATACAATACATTGAACTGTTTAACCGTTTGAATGTCCCGGTCTCGCTCAGTGGTTGGAAGATGGAATACATTACTCCTTCGTCGGGAAATACAACCTCCGGAAATATAACTGCTACAACTATTCCGGCAAGAGGCTATATGATTTTATGCTCGTCTTCCGCATTAGATATGATGCGCACATACGGCAATGCCACGGCGGTTTCTTACATTTCGAGCTTGACTAAAAGCGGGAAAACGCTTGTGCTAAAGAATAACGGCGGGCAGTTGATGAATCGCGTGACCTATTCCGACAAATGGATTGCAGACCATAACAAATCCTCCGGCGGATGGAGTTTAGAAAAAATAGATGCCGCGAACTTATCGGAAACGGCTGCGAATTGGGCTGTTTCAGTAAGTGCCGACGGAGGAACGCCGGGGCGAATCAATGCGGTAAATGCCATAAATCCTGATAAAGAGGCGCCGCTACTCTCCAGTTTCCAATTATTGGACGGCCATCGCCTATTATTAACTTTCAACGAGCTTTTCGATACATTGCAAGCAAAAAAGGCGGCGGCGTATTTTGTTGACCAGAACATCGGAAACCCGCAGAAAATAACGCTTTCGGCAACAGATCCATTACAAGTGGGATTATATTTTACGAATTCATTTGTCGAAGGGGCTGTTTATAAGTTAATGATAGCAGCGCCTTTCTGTGATTTAGCGGAAAATACACCGTCGATTGAACAACTTTTCGGCAATATGCTCGTTCCGCAAAAAAAGGATATTATAATTAACGAAGTATTGTTTCATCCGTATTCCGGTGGCGTAGATTTTGTGGAGATTTACAATCGTTCCGGGACCATTTTCGATTTGCGTCAAATGCAATTAGCGAATCGTGACAAGAATGCGCATATAACATCGGTGTATGCCATTACACAGCAACATTATTTACACCCGGGCGATTATGCCGTATTTACTACGAGCCTTGATGCGTTGCAACTATTTTACTCGGTGCGTTATCCGGAGAAAGTGATAGCGTTATCATCGATGCCATCCTATCCGAACGAATCGGGTTGCGTGGTGCTGCTTTCCGGCGAAGATAATATTGTTGATGAATTTGCCTATACGGAGAAAATGCATAGCGGCTTTATTAATAATACTGCCGGTATCTCGTTGGAGCGAGTGCACCCCGACCGGCCGAGCGACGAACGGGTAAACTGGCAATCGGCTGCGCAGGACGCCGGCTTTGCTACCCCGACTTATCGCAATTCACAATACAACGAAAAATCTTCAGCGGCGAACACAGGGTTTAATCTTCCGTATGATGTGTTTTCGCCCGACGGCGACGGCTATAACGATGTATTGTATATCGACTATCAAATGCCGGCCTCGGGTTATGTGGCTTCCATCACGATATACGATGTGCAAGGGCGTTTAGTACGCGAGTTGGAAAAAAATACCTTACTCGGGATTTCCGGCCGCTTTGCATGGGACGGCACACGACACGACAATCACCGTGCGGCATTGGGCGCTTACATTATTTTGATTGAAGCATATGACTTATCGGGCAACGTACAACGTGTGAAGAAATCTTGTGCGTTGGCTACAAAATAAATCTATATTCACACTTTCTAAAGAATGCCGCCGGATCTTTAACATTCGGGAACTTCTTTTTGGTACATAATTTGAAGGAATCTTGTTGGCGCCACAAAAGTTCTTAATTAATTATGTTAGACAAAATATAGGAGGTTAAAAACGAAGCATTGTTTACTAAACATATTAAGATGAAGTAAGGCAAGAAAAGTCTTAACTTTTAACCGCAAGTATTCTTAATACGTAAATCCAGCTTGCCCATTGGGGTGAGAGAATGATACAGCATCTATTCTTTGCCTTCGTTACGAAAAAGATATCCTTGCGGTTATTTTGTAAAAACCCCCTATCGGCATTATGAATGTGCCGATAGGGTTTCTTATTCGGGATTTTCTGCCATAGCGGCCGTTTTCAATTTCTTGTTGAGAAATATTGTTACGCTTTGAATGATGATAAGAATCCCGGAAACAATAAAAATCCATTTTAAATGAACGATATCGCTTAAAGGCCCGAAAACAAGCATGCCCAATGGCATAACAGCAGTGGCTACAATTTGCACCATGCTGAATACACGCCCTTGCATATCCTGTTCAATTTTTTGTTGAAACAATGTCATTTCCGTGGCGTTGAAATAAGCCACCGAAATACCGGTGAACAGCATGATTGCCGAGAAAAAATAAAAATTCGGGATAGCCAATAGCGCCACCGTAAAACCATTCAACAAACAGGAAGCGGCAATGGTGTTGATGCCGTTTTTAAATCCGCCCCACCATGCTACCATAGCGCCGCCCAGCATCATCCCTCCGCTGAAGGTAATTTCAATGATTGACAGGTGCCAGACTTCATCGCCAAATTCACGCACTACAAAAATCTGGCTGAGAAATGCCGCCGGTGTTATCAAGAAAAAGTAGAAAGCATACAGCATTAACATTTCACGCACCAACACGTTTTTTTTAGTGTAGCGCAAGCCCTCCTTCAAGTCGTCGTAATAGCCGGTTTTCTTTTCCTGAAGCGCTTTTTTATGTATTTTGACAGGCAATGATAATAAAATGCCGATGCCCACCGTAGCTGTGATAACATCCACAAAAAAGAGTGCGCCTAACTGAAAAAACGAAAGTAAACCGGCGCTCACAATCGGCGCCAGCAGCATGATAGACGACTGCAGGCTTCCGTTGATTCCGTTTAATCGCAGGAGATGCTCGGCCGGAACAATCTGCGGAATAATAGCTCCTACTGCCGGCGCTTGAATCCCTGTGCCGATGGAACGGATGCTCAGCACCAAAAAAATCAACCATAATTCCTGATAGCCCGATAGGAAAATAATGGCTAATAAAAGTGTAACAAGGGCAATGCCTGCATCTGCCCAAAGAATTAATGTTTTCCGGTTATAACGGTCAGCCCAAACGCCGGCAAATATAGAAATGAGCAAACGCGGTATGAAAGCGCACAGCGTGCTAATCATCATCATCACACCCGATTTGGTAATGAGTGTGATGTGCCAAATGATAGCAAACTCCACCAATGCCGAGCCAAATAACGATATGGCTTGTCCGGTTAGAAACAGGGTTATAGTTTTCTTCCAATGAAGGAATGTATTTTCGTTTTGCATAATAAATTCAATAGTAGTAAAATAAAAAAACAGCTTGATGCAAATATCATCAAACATTGTGCCTTCCCTCAAAAAGAGGTTTTCGAAAGAAGTTTTTATTATACAAAATAACGAAAAGTCATAAAATGCTGATTTTACAAAACAAAGATAGTGTATTTTTTGAAGAATGAAAAAGAATAAAATTACAACCTTCTGTTACAATTCCAATAAGCCTGTTGGGAGCGCTACCTGTAGAATACGTTTTTTGTCATCTGTTTTTTTGACGAGGTCCTTGTGGAAAGGTATGATAACTTCGCGGCCCTTGTAATCTGTTTGTAAACAAGGGTTCCCCGGAATATCCAAAAAACCGGTTACGGTTCCAATCTCGCCATGCAGCTGGTCGATTATTTTATAATGGAGAAGGGAAGATGGAGAAGGGGAGATGTTTTTTACGGCATCTTCGTTGTCCGTTTTCATTCCTATTGTTTTCCCGATGAGTTCGGCGGCCAATTCCGCTGTTTCGAAATCGTCGAATTCTATCACGGCGCGGCGGGTTCCGTGTGGTTCGAACGATTTGAAATAAAACGGCGTCGGCAGTCCTTCGATGGTGATAAATACCGGTTCGTCCAAGTCAATTTCTTCGGGAGCCTCGGCGTGTAGCCGTATAATCAGTTCTCCGCGCGACCCGAATGTTTTTTGGATGTCGGCAATAGTAACGGTGTGAAAGGCTTTTTTAATGATGAGTTATGAATTATGAACGATGAATAAAAAAGAACGATGAGTAACGGAGCTTTTGCTCATCACTCATCGTTCATAGTTTATCGTTGAATTACGCTTCTGCCGGAGTTTCCGGAGCTTCTGCCGCAGGAGTTTCTGCCGCGGCCTCCGCTTGCGCTTCGGCTTTAGCAGCAGCTTCTTTTTCTGCTAATTCCATTCTTTTTTTCGCAACCAAAGCGGCTTTAGCTTCTTTGACTTCTGCCTCTGTTTCCAAGCGGGCTTTGTTGGCGTTGCGGTTTTCTTGTGCTAACGAGCTTTTCTTCGATTGCACTTTGTTTTCTTTTTCCTGCATCCAAGCTTCCCATTTAGCGGTAGCGGCAGCTTCCGTCAAAGCGCCTTTTTTCACGCCTTCCAGAAGGTGTTTTTTAAGCAATACGCCTTTGTACGATAAAATGCGGCGGCAGGTATCGGTCGGCTGTGCGCCTTTCGCCATCCAGTCCAATGCTTTTTCGCCATCTACTTCAATAGTTGCGGGATTTGTGTTAGGATTGTACGTTCCGATACGTTCAATAAAACGTCCGTCGCGAGGCGAGCGGCTATCAGCAACTACAATGTGAAAATACGAGAAATTTTTCTTGCCGTGGCGGGCTAAACGAATTTTTACAGCCATAATTATGGTTTATTTAAGTTAATAATTTTATTCAACTTCCTTATCTTCTCGAGAAAAGGTGCGCAAAGGTAAGCATATTTTCCGGATTGGCAATAATAAGTAGGACGTAAATATATTTATGCTTGAGAATCAACTACTTGTGTGTTGATGTACGAGGCGTATTGTTGGGTGTAACATCCGTACGATGATTATATATGTTAGTAGAGTGATTGATATTGGCGTAATTATTAATCACTAAATTATTATGCAGCGGAACCGCCACCGGGCGTATAGGGCCATAATAATGTGAATACGGATAGTAGAACGGGGGATGATATACGGGAGTACCCCACCAGCCTCCGGGAAAACCGCCGCCGCCGTGGGAGTTGAATCCAAAATGAAAACAGCCGACATTGGCGCCAATACCCGTACACCATCCTATCGACGGATTATAATGCATGCTGAATCCCCATGTCACGGGGCGCGGGTAATATACGGCGCCGAACCAGGGCTGATAGTAAAACCCGGTGCCATAAAACACCCCATCGCCATCGGCGTAACACGCTAAATAACCCGGCGTATAGCCCATATAAATATAGTCGGGCGTTATGTCGTAGATATACACATATTTCACATTATAGGCAGGATTGTCAGCCGGAATTTTGTCAACATCTTCCGGGCGGGTTGTCGCTGCTTTCCAAGGCCCGTCCGGAGTGCCTGCTTCGAGCCATACCGCCTTATCGACCGTATAATAGGCTTTGTCTTCTCGTAAAACAACGGACAACGTATTTACAGCGTATTGTAAATTGGTGCCGGGAATATCTTCAAATACCGGAGCACCGTCATATTTTACTACAGTGCTCGCCTTTTTCCGGTCCACTTTAGCGGTTTTCGGCACCTGTGCATCGGCTACGGCTTCTTTGGCGGCATTGGTTCCGGGAATGGAGGCTAATACAATATCTTTTTGGGACCCTTCGGGGATTTTTTTGAAGTCGGGCGGTAACTTTTCACCGGCGATGTGAGTCCAATCGCCGGTTAGTGATTGGGAGGCATACCAACGTCCCGATAATAATATATAGTAATACTGATCGGCCATGTTGATAAAAATGTCGTCTTCGGAGTTCGACACATAGCGCAATGACGTATTTTGAACAGGGGAAAATTCGGCAGTGCCGTTCGATTGTATCAGTTCCGTGGGAGCCGTACACACCATTATCATGGGAATTACATTGGAAAAGAATTTACTGTCGCCTTCGAATTCGTCGGCTTTATCAATTGCTTTACCGGCGGTTTCGATATCTTGAGGCGGTTTGCGTGTATAGGCCCATTGCCCGTCGATGCTGCTTGCTTTGAACCATTTTCCCGATACATACAAATAAAAATTTTTGTCGCTCGATTGCAGTATCACAAAGGGTGTATTGACTACCCGTTGCATTCTCAGCTCTTTGTCCTGCTGCAATTTCGGTTCGCCATCAATTACAACCAACAGGGTGGGCTCTTCTACGTAAATAATTTTTGGAGGTGCCATATTCAGAACATTGCCGGTATTCGCTTCTGCTTCATTAAGTGAAGTAAGGAGCCTGTCCATGGAAATACCGATATCCAACTTCGGCATTTCTGTTTCCAATATATGTTTTAATTCTTCTATTTTCGAAAGGCCGTTGATATCGGGGAATTTTACATTGGTAATGGTAATATTCTCCACGGCTGCGGTGCGTGTATGGTGCCCGGTTGTCAACACGGCATCTCCCCAAATGGCGCCGAACACCGGCTCTTGATTATCAATAGTGATGGAAATAGTGGCGCGGGCGCTCAGCATGTCGCCATGAAGCGCTTCGGGCTGCGGTTGGTAAAGCGTAATATGCCCGTTGTCGATTTTAATAGTGCGCGGCCAGCCGGTATCGTTTGCCTGGGCTAAAAATGGCATGGCCACAGCCATGAGCGCAGAAAAAAAACGGATAAATATTTTCATGATAGTAGTTTAAGTTGAATCAAAATTTTTAAACGGCACCGGAAGAATTGCCTTGCAATGGCGGCGCCTTGTGCACTTTCCCTTACTTCCACCCTTGCGCCTGAATAGGAATGGCCTGATTGTCGGGGGTGATTAAATAATTTCCTTCCTCCGCCTTGCACAAATGCCCGATGATATCGACTTGCTGCATTTCTTTGCGGAGTGTTTCATAAAGGCCGACCGGCACGGTGAACAATAATTCGTAATCGTCTCCTCCGTTGAGGGCGGCTGTTACCGCATCAATGCCGATTTCTTCGGCCATTTTAAACGTTTCGGAAGAAATCGGGAGCCGCTCAAGGAAAATTCTTACGCCGCAATTAGATTGTTTACACAGCTGCAACACGTCCGATGCCAGTCCGTCGCTGATGTCGATCATGGATGTGGGGACAATATTATTAGCTGCGAATGTTTCGATAATATCTTTACGGGCTTCGGGCTTAAGGTGGCGCTGCAACACATATTCGTAGCCTTCCAGCTTCGGTTGCTTGTTGGCATTCCCTTCGAATACGCGCTTTTCACGCTCCAGCAATTGCAATCCCATGTACGAGGCGCCGAGGTTTCCGCTTAGGCACAACAAATCGGTTGGTTGTCCGCCGCTGCGGCACACTATGTTTTCCTTCTTCGCTTCGCCGATAGTTGTTATATTAATGGCAAGGCCGGTCATCGAAGCCGATGTGTCGCCGCCCACTAAATCCACGTCGTATGCCGCGCAAGCCGCCCGTATGCCGGCGTATAAATCGTCCAAGTCCTCCACGAAAAAACGTTGCGAAAGTCCCACTGAAATCAGGATTTGGCGCGGGGTGGCGTTCATCGCATAAATATCACTGATACCGGCAACTACCGCTTTATAGCCTAAATGTTTCAAAGGGGTGTAGGTCAAATCGAAATGAATGCCTTCGAGCAACAAATCGGTCGAAATAACCGTTTCACTATCTTTATAGCGAATCACCGCTGCATCGTCGCCAATGCCTTTAATGGTTGACGCTTGATGCGTTTCGACTGTTTCCGTAATATGGTCGATAAGTTTGAATTCGCCTAACTCGGCAATGTTTGTTCTTTTTGGTGGATGCATGTAAAATAAATTATCTAAGGCAGTACAAAATTATGATTATCTTACAAAGGTACATTTTTTTATTTTTCCGGCGAGCTTTAACCTTTTGCCTTTTTTACCCTTTCCTCCTTTTTTTATATCTTTGTCGCTTATGAGTGAACAAGACAACATATTACACGATTTTGTAGAAAGCGAATATAAACACGGATTTGAAACCGATGTAGAGCAAGAGTTTATCCCGAAAGGGCTGAACGAAGCAACCGTCCGCCTTATTTCAGCCAAGAAAAACGAGCCGGAGTGGATGCTCGAATTCCGGTTGAAAGCCTTTGCCAGATGGCAGCAAATGACTATGCCCACTTGGGCGCATTTGGAAATTCCGCCTATCGATTATCAGAATATTATTTACTACGCCGCGCCTAAGAAGCCGAGTAGCACCGCCACGGAAATCGACCCCGAGCTGCAAGCGACGTTCGACAAATTGGGAATCCCGCTGCACGAACAAAACATGCTGGCCGGCGTGGCGGTCGATGCGGTATTCGATAGTGTATCGGTGAAAACTACGTTCCGCGAATCGTTGGCCGAGAAAGGAATTATTTTCTGTTCGTTCAGCGAAGCGGTGCGCGATTATCCCGATTTGGTGCGACAATATTTGGCATCGGTAGTGCCCATCGGCGATAACTTTTTTGCAGCGTTGAACAGCGCGGTATTCAGCGATGGTTCGTTTTGCTACATCCCGAAAAATACGCGTTGCCCGATGGAATTATCAAGCTATTTCCGTATCAACGCCAAAGGTACGGGACAATTCGAACGCACGTTGATTGTGGCCGACGAAGGAAGTTACGTAAGCTACTTGGAAGGCTGCACGGCGCCGCAGCGCGACGAAAACCAACTGCATGCCGCCGTGGTGGAAATCGTAGTGTTGAAAGATGCCGAAGTAAAATATTCGACGGTGCAAAACTGGTATCCCGGCGACAAGGAAGGCCGCGGAGGCATTTATAATTTTGTGACGAAACGCGGTATCTGCAAAGGCGAAAACAGCCGCTTATTTTGGACACAGGTGGAAACCGGTTCGGCCATTACATGGAAATATCCGAGCACCATTCTGCGCGGCGACAATTCCAGTTCGGAATTTTATTCGGTGGCCGTAACCAACAACTACCAACAGGCCGACACCGGCACGAAAATGATACATATCGGGAAAAATACCCGCAGCCGGATTGTGAGCAAAGGTATTTCTGCCGGGCGCAGCCAGAACTCCTACCGCGGATTGGTGAAATTTGCACCCAATGCCGACAATGCCCGCAATTTCTCGCAATGCGACAGTTTGCTCTTGGGCAGCAATTGCGGTGCGCACACCTTTCCGTATATCGAAAGTGAAAATGAAACGGCAATTGTGGAACACGAAGCCACTACGTCGCGCATTGGCGAAGACCAGCTGTTTTATTGCAACCAGCGCGGCATTTCCACCGAAGATGCCGTCGGATTAATTGTAAATGGTTATGCCCGCGAAGTACTGAACCAACTGCCGATGGAGTTTGCCGTGGAAGCGCAAAAACTGTTGCAGATAAGTTTGGAGGGAAGTGTTGGGTAATGGACAATTGATAAGATGGAAAAAGCAAACATAAAAGATATTACGTTTGACGAAGAAGATGCAAAATTGCTGAAACTGAAAACAGATTTATTGCTTAAAGCAAAAAGCATACAGTATTCCATTCTGCCAAAATTAAATGTTGTTTTAGAAGAAGCATTATCTCGGGTTAGAAAAATATATGATGTTGAGGTTTTTAATGAAGATTCATACGTTCACTACTCTCCTCATTTCAGAGAACAACGAAGAAAAAATAATCTAAAGATTGATTATACATATGCAATAGCGGGAATAACAGGTGCAAGAAAACCGATATGGAAAGGATTTGAAAGAAAAGACGGAAAACCAGTAAAAATTATGGGATTTTCCTTCGGGTTTACTTTTATCGAACAAGGTATGGTATTAGGGTTTGGCCCAGCCAATCGTCTACATTTATCTGATAACTCTTTCAAAAAGTATCTTGATTTCATACGTCAAAACAGCCCGTTCGTTCAGGCAATTTTATTATTATCGGGAATGATGTATTTTCCCAAACTCAAAAAAAAAAGCAATTCAATTATTCCTTTTGACAATTTATTAGATGAATTAATAGAAGAAAAATGTTATCGGTTAATATTTAAAAAACGAGTTCCTTTTCCTGTTGGGTTTAATCAATTGAATGACTTGATAGACGATTTTGTTGTTTTTTATCCGATTTATGATTCTATGGTACGAATTGCAAAAGGGGAGAAAATTATTTTTGAAGAATTAACAACTAAACTTAAAAACGAAGATATATACAAAGAAACCGAAAACATAGAAGAAGAGTTGCAAAATAGCCTAACAGACGAAGAAGAACAAAGCATATTGCAACGCAAAATTGATGAGAAAAACGTTGTAAAAGCAGGAGTTCGCTGGCAGGTATTCGAAAGAGATGATTTCAAATGTGTGGCTTGTGGTATTTCTGCAAGGGAAGGCGCTATCTTACATATCGACCATATTCTCCCTCGTTCAAAAGGAGGAAAAGATGAAATGAACAATTATCAAACATTGTGTCATAAATGCAATATTGGTAAAAGCAATAAAAGTCAAGTAGATTTAAGAAAAACTTCACCTGATAAACAATATCATGCCTGAGCAGCAAAACATAGAATATAAATCCGTTTGGAAAGACGAATATCTGAAATGGATATGCGGCTTTGCCAACGCACAAGGCGGTAGGCTTGTTATAGGTAAAGACGACAACGGCAATGTAGTTGGCGTGAAAAATGCAGACAAATTATTGGAAGATTTACCCAATAAAATCACCACCATTTTGGGTATTGTTGCCGATGTAAACTTGCACGAAACACAAGAAGGCAATTACATCGAAATTGTAGTAGAGCCGCAGCCTAATCCTGTAAATTACAAAGGCGAGTACCACTTTCGTAGCGGAGCCACTAAACAGGAGTTGAAAGGCGCAGCTTTGGATAAATTTTTGTTGCAAAAATACGGTAAGAAATGGGATGGCGTAACTGTTCCCAATGTACCAATATCAGAATTAAAACAAGAAACTTTTGAATTATTCAAAGAAAAAGGCATTGACAGCAAACGACTTGACGAAAAAAACCGAAAAGCCACGCCCGAACAACTACTCAACAACTTGAAATTGATAGATAACGGGCATTTGAAAAGGGCGGCGTTACTCCTTTTCCATCCCGACCCCGAAAAATTTGTTACAGGAGCATACATCAAAATTGGTTTTTTTCGTTCCGAAAGCGATTTACAGTTTCAAGACGACATACACGGCAACCTGTTTGAGCAGATTGAGAAAACAATGGATTTGCTTTTGACAAAATACACACGGGCGCTAATCAGCTACAAAGGTTTGTCGCGTATCGAAACCTACGAATATCCCGAAGCAGCCCTGCGTGAGGCCCTGTTGAATGCAGTTGCGCATAAAGATTATGCAGGTTGTATTCCCATTCAAATTCGCGTTTACAGCGATAAAATAAAGATTTGGAACGAAGGACACCTTCCCGAAAATTGGACTGTCCAAAATCTTATGCAGGAACATTCTTCCCGTCCATACAATCCTGATATTGCTAACGCATTTTTCCGCAGCGGTTATGTAGAGTCGTGGGGAAGAGGCATTGAAAAAATTACCGAACAATGTATTGAAGCAGGATTGCCGATACCATTAATTACCAATGAGGGTTCTGATTTTTGGATTACATTCAGAAAGGATATTTACAATAAAGAGGATTTAAGCGACAAAGGTTTAAACAAAAGGCAGATTGACGCATTGTTGTTTTTCAAAGCAAAAAAGGAAATAACAAGTTCCGAATATGCACAGAAATACAATATTTCAGACAGAACAGCAAGGCGGGATTTGTCCGAATTGATTGAAAAAGGATTGCTTAAAAATGAGGGAGATACAAACCTTTCGAAATATATTTTTGCTTAGATGTCCGAAGAATGTCCGAAGAATGTCCGAAGTGCCTGATAAGATAATAAGCTCGGACTTGTCCAAATTAATTGAAAATCGCTTAAAAATAAAGTAATCAATGATATACAGAAAACTTACACCCGATGAAATCGCGCGGTTAGAGCGGCAGGGATGTTCGGCCGATAGTTGGGAAAACGTAATGGTGGCCCCGGAATTTTTGCCGAATCATATCCACCACGTGCGATTTACCGGTGAAAATAAAATAGGAAAGTTCGACACGGAAGTCGTGCTGCAAGGCGGTGTGAAAACACATGCCGGGATATACAACGCCTGGTTGCATCATTGCATGGTAGGAGATAATGTACTAATTCATGCAGTGCGCGACTATGTTGCCAATTATAATATTGGGAATGATGCCATTATTTTCGATGTGAAATTATTGGCGGTAGATGGCGAATCGACTTTCGGGAACGGCGTGAAGGTGGAAACGGTGAGCGAAGTGGGTGCCCGCAGCGTCACTATCTACAACGAACTCTCGGCGCACTTGGCGTATATCATGGCAAGTTACCGGCACCGGCCGGAGCTGATAGAACGCATTGAAAAATTAATAGAAGAATATACCGCCACACAACGAAATACGGTGGGACGAATAGCGCGTGGCGCAAAAATTTTTCGTTGCGACACGATTCTCAATGCCAATATCGGCGAAAATGCTTTACTGGAAGGCGCCCGCTTATTGAAGAACGGGAGCATCAATAGTTTATCCGATGATCCGGTATATATCGGCGATGGTTGCCACATGGAGAATTTCATTATTTGCTCCGGCTCATCGGTCAACAATTCTACCTTGGTTTCCAATTGTTTTATCGGGCAAGGCTGCCAATTAGACAAGCATTATTCCGCGGTTCAATCCGTGTTTTTTGCCAACTGCCAGGGCTTTCACGGCGAAGCAACGGCGGTGTTTGCCGGGCCTTACACGGTAACGCATCATAAGTCCACATTGCTGATTGCCGGCATGTATTCGTTTATGAATGCCGGTAGCGGTTCCAATCAAAGCAACCATTTGTACAAGCTGGGGCCTATTCATCACGGATTTTTGGAACGCGGCACTAAAACAACCAGCGATTCCTATATTCTGTGGCCTTCGCGTGTAGGCGCTTTTACGCTGGTAATGGGGCGCCACTACGGCCATGCCGACACGGCCGATTTTCCCTTTTCGTACTTGATAGAGTATAATGATAAATCATATCTGGCGCCGGCCGTAAATTTACGCAGCATCGGCACGATTCGCGATACGCAAAAATGGCCGAAACGCGATATCCGCAAATCAAAATGTTTATTAGATAATATCAATTACAATTTGCTGAGCCCATACACGGTCGGGAAAATGATCAACGGGCGCAATTTGTTGTTGGAAATGCGCGAGAAAGAAGAATCGTGCGCCGAGTATCATTTCCAGGGAGTGGAAATAGAAGCGCGGGTATTGACACGTGGCATCAAATTATACGAATGCGCCATTTGGAAATTCCTCGGCAACTCGGTGATTTCGCGTCTTGAAAAAACAGCAACGCCGCTAACACCGGAGAACATCCGGGAAGCCTTGCAAAAAGACATTCCCGAAGGAAGCGGAAAATGGGTGGATATTGCCGGATTATTGTGTCCTGCTTCAGCATTAAATACGTTGCTTGATAAAATAGAACAGGATGAAGAACGGAGCTTAGCGGCTATTAGTGATACGTTCAGGAAATTGCATCAGCAATATTACACCTACGAGTGGACGTGGGCATATGATGTGTTGGAACAATTTTATGGAAAACGTCCGGATGAATTTACAACAGCAGATGTAACAACCATTGTAGAAAAATGGATTGATTGCGTACTGGCTATCGACAATATGTTGTATGCCGATGCCAAAAAAGAATTTACACTCAGCAAAATGGCCGGTTTCGGCGCCGACGGCAATGAAGAAGACCGCGAAAAAGATTTTGAAAACGTGCGCGGGAAATTTCATACGAACGACACCGTGTTGGCTATCAAAAAGCACAAAGATGTGAAGAAAGCGCTGTATGAACATATTATTGAACGGATTCAAAAAGAACGATGAGTTCTGAACGATAAACGATGAGCGATGAATTTGCGAAACACTCGTCATTGCGAATAGAGCAGGGTATTTGTCATTCTGAGCGAAGCGAAGAATCTGTAGCTTAGAGATTATAATTTAAGATTGCTTCGCTTCGCTCGCAAAGACGGGAACACAAAAATTTAATTAAAAACATGACCGATTTTTTTTCTTTTTTCAGTATTGATAATGTCCTTTTCACCATAGGGAAACAGCATGTAAGTTACCTGGAAGTGCTTTGCATGTTGAGCGGGTTAACCTGCATATTTCTGGCGGTGCGGGCGAAAGTGGCCAATTTCTGGTTCGGCTATTTATACAACATTTTATTGTTTCCGCTTTTTCTGCAAAAGGGACTATACTCCAGCATGATGTTGCAGCCGATATCGTTCGCCATTAATATTTTCGGGCATTACCGCTGGACACATCCGCATGTGGATGAAGAAAACAAACAACACGAATTGAAAATCACGCTGCTGAGAAATCAACAACGCATGTTGTATGTAGCGGCTATTGCCCTGTTGACCATTGCTTGGGGTTTGACAGTTTCCAATTTGCATCATTGGCTACCCGGCGTGCGTCCGGCGCTTCGCCCGTTTTTAGATGCGTTTGTCATGGTCATGGTGTTGATGGCGCAATTCCTGTCGGCACAAAAAAAGCTGGAATGTTGGGCGGCCTGGATGACGGTAAATATTACCAATGTGACGCTGTACTCGTTGAGCGGCCTGCTGTTTTTGGCGTTCGAAAGTTTTACGAAAATCATATTAGCCACCTTTGGCTTTTTACATTGGTTTAAGAAATACAAAAGCGAAAAGTAGCGTCATTGCGAAGGAAGCGCAACGACGAAGCAATCTCAAGAAGTAACATCGGCTTGTCATTCTGAGCGGAGCGAAGAATCTGTTTTCATAATATATCGCATGGTTTAAGATTCTTCGCTTCGCTCAGAATGACGAGAAACATAAAAAATTTTACGTTTGAGACGATTTTCTCAATTTGCACATTTAGTTTATTAGCGGTATTTTTGCAGCATGTTAGAAATAAAAAATCTTCACGCCAGTATTGGCGAAAAAAAAATATTGAAAGGCATCAATCTCACGGTAAACGCCGGAGAGGTGCATGCCATTATGGGGCCTAACGGTTCCGGGAAAAGTACGCTTTCGGCGGTATTGGCCGGCCGCGACAGGTATGAAGTGACCGACGGGCAGGTGCTGTTCGAAGGAAATGATTTGCTGGCCATGCCTCCCGAAGAACGTTCGCACGAAGGCATTTTTCTCGGGTTTCAATATCCGGTGGAAATTCCGGGTGTGAGCAATGTGAATTTTATGCGCACGGCGATCAACGAACATCGAAAGTTTAAAAACCTGCCGCCGCTTTCGGCTGCCGACTATTTAAAGTTGATGCGCGAGAAAATGGCGATTGTCGAGATGGACCCGACATTCTCTACACGCGGCGTGAATGTGGGATTCTCCGGCGGCGAGAAAAAACGCAACGAGATTTTCCAAATGGCCATGCTCGAACCGAAATTAGCTATTCTCGACGAGACCGACAGCGG
>JAVBOD010000082.1:0-45863 GCA_031551045.1 Bacteroidales bacterium | reverse complement strand
TTGGTTTATATTTTAACTAAATTTTTAGTTTATCTATTAATGAATAAACAAATTGTTGCAGCTTTGGGAATTGGCTTGTAGGAACAAACACAAACGATGAAACCAATTCCCTCTACTACATTTATTCTTAATTCTTCATTTCAAATTCCTAATTTAAATAGCAACTCCACGCTACGATTTTTAATTCGCTGCCCATTATTGCGATCCCGACCAGTATCGGGAGTATTTTTCGTTGTATCCGCGTCATCTATCCACTAAAAACAGAAACGTGAACTTTATTTATCTTAACAGAGGTTCTCGAATACCCATTAACAAAATAAACAAAGTCCACATTAAAAATAGTGGTACCTGTTGTTATCCTTTGTTAATCGAAATTTTCGAGATTTCTGTTAGAGAATAAAACCAATACTGAAAAGAGCGTAATTGTCCTACAAATGTAGGACTAAATTCTTAAAAAAAAAATTATTTTTAAAAATTCAGGTAAAATTCTTTTGTGAGATTTTTGTAGGGTTCAGTATATTCGATATTGCCTGACTCGTGTATGGCCAATTCGTCTTCGATCAAAGTGACGGGCTGCAACGAAAATTGCAACAACAATCGTTTGGGTGGTTTGGCCATGCTGCTATATACTGTTGTTTTGCGCGTGCAGAAAAGTTGTTGCGCATCGGCAAGAGCAATGAATTTCAGTCCTTCGGAAAATGGTAATACTACACATAAACGACCGTGCGGCGCAAGTATTTTTTTGCTGCAACTAATAAGTTCGTTGTGCGAAAGGTTGCCAGCGTGCCGTGCCAGTGTGCGGGCCTGCGAAGGCGAGAGCAGTGCATCGACAAAGTAGGGTGGATTGGAAACTACCAAGTCGTAGGTTGCAGCACATTGTGCAGTAAAATCCTGAAAAGATTGCTGGCGGACGTTTACGCGCGTGCTCCATGGGCTGTCGGTCACGTTGGTTTGCGCTTGCCTGGCCGACGCGACATCAATTTCCACGGCATCAATAACTGCCGAAGCATTGCGTTGTGCCAGCATCAGGGCAATAACGCCGGTGCCGGCGCCCACATCAACAATGGTTTCTGCCCCGTCGACAGGGGCCCATGCGCCCAGCAATACTCCGTCGGTATTCACTTTCATGCTCACACCGGTTTGCCGGATGGTGAATTGTTTGAATTGAAACATTCCCGCCTAATTTCCAATGGAGGGATTAAGAGGTATTTGTTCTAAGCCCCCCTGGGGAATTGGGGAACTCATTCTTCCGTCCTTCATGGTCAGCGTGCGGTCGCTCATGGTAGCCAATTCCATATCGTGGGTAACAATTACTATGGTTTGCTGCAACTGGTCGCGAAGGGTGAAGAATAGATTGTGCAGTTCCCGTTTATTATGGGTATCAAGGTTGCCCGACGGCTCGTCGGCCAACAGCACCGATGGTTCGTTCATCAGCGCACGGGCTACGGCCACGCGTTGCTGCTCGCCGCCGCTAAGTTCGTTGGGTTTATGCGTAAGGCGGTCTTTCAGCCCTAAGAAGTCCAGTAATTCTTTGGCTCGCTTTGCCGCCTGTTCGTGGCTTTTACGGGCAATGAATGCAGGCATGCATACGTTTTCGAGCGCCGTAAATTCCGGCAGCAGGTGGTGCGCCTGAAACACAAAACCTATATGACGGTTACGGAAATCGGAAATATCCTTATTACTTAAACTAAACACGGGCACATTGTCTATGTAGACCTCTCCCGTATCCGGCCGGCCAAGCGTTCCGAGGATTTGCAGCAACGTGCTTTTGCCTGCACCGCTGGCGCCAACAATGGTTACCACCTCGGTTTTCTTTATTTCCAAATCAATACCCTTGAGCACTTGCAACGCGCCGAAGCTTTTGGTTATGTTTGCGCAACGAATCATAAGCCCCCCCTACCCCAAAAGGGGGAGTTATTGATTGCTACTTTCGTTATTTTATTCATACCTTCACAACTTTTCTAAATTATGCATCATATTTAAATTTTGCACATCCCGAAGCCCCCTTTGAGGGTTGGGGGGCTACAGCCATTTCACCAATGCAAAGTCTTGCCTATGCGGCAGCTTGTCGTTCTTAGCATAAATACGCCCTGCCACCGAATAGCTACCGGGTGTTTCGGGCGTTATGTTTGCACGATACAGGGCAATACTATTGTCGCACGACACAAAGTTGAAATCAATAGTACGCCGGATATGGAATCTGTCATTCTTGTCTTGCTGCGCTACCACCAATTCCACACCAATATCTTCGGGATTCAGTTCGCCGATATATAGCAATACTTCCATAGTTGCTTCCACACCGAGCGAAGGCGATTCACTGCCATCGTACGGGCGGCGAATTTCAATGGGTTCAATAGGCTCCCATTCACGCTTCACACGTTTTTTCCAATCGGCCATTTCTTTTGCCATTTCGTAATCGTGTTCTACCAACAGGCTATGGCGTTTGCTGAGCATAGTATAGAAACGCTCTTCATAGTCAATCAACATGCGGTTGGTCGTGAAGTTTGAGGCTACTTTGGCAATCGTGTTTTTGATTTGACTCATCCACGCTTCCGAAATGCCTTCTTTGTTGCGGTTGTAAAATGCCGGTGCAATTTCGTCTTCAATGATGTTGTAAATCATTTCCACGTCCAACTCGTCTTGGTAGGATTGGTTTTCGTAAGATTTTTCCATCGGCAGCGCCCAACCGGCACCTTCCTTGTAGCCTTCGACCCACCAGCCATCGAGTACACTGAAATGCATTACGCCATTCATCACTGCTTTTTCACCGCTGGTTCCCGATGCTTCGAGCGGGCGCGTGGGCGTATTCATCCACACATCAACACCTTGCACCAGCAGTTTTGCCAGCTCGATATCGTAGTTTGGAACGAATACAATTTTACCGATGAACTGCGGCATTTTAGATACTTCGACAATCCGTTTGATAAGGTCTTGTCCCGCTTTGTCGGCCGGATGCGCTTTGCCTGCGTAGATAAATTGCACGGGGCGTTCGGGATTGTTTACGATCTCGTTTAACTGGTCGAGGTCGCGGAACAACAAATGGGCGCGCTTGTAGGTGGCAAAGCGGCGCGCAAAGCCAATGGTCAGCACATCGTCGCGCAAAATTTGCTTTACTTCCAACACTTGTTTGGGCGACAAGTACGATTGCGAAGCATTCAGCGTATCTTTAATGTGTGCAATCAAGCGCTTGCGCAGTTTGTTGCGGGTGTTCAAAATCACTTTATCCTCTATGTTGTAAATGCCATCGAAACATTTTTTGTCGTAGTGATGTGTCTGGAACTCGGGGCCAAATACGCCGGCATGTATCTTTTTCCATTCGGGTGCCGTCCATGTCGGGTAGTGCACACCGTTGGTTACATAGCTTACATGCAACTCTTCGGGCAGGTAACCGGGCCACAGGTCTTTCAATATTTCGCGGCTCACTTCGCCGTGCAGCCAGCTCACACCGTTTATTTCCTGCGAAAGGTTGGCGGCAAGATAGCTCATCGAGAATTTCTCGTTTTGGTCTTCGGGATGTATCTTACCCAACGCCATCATTTGTTCCCACGAAATTTTCAACCGGTCGGGGTAGTGCGACATATAAGTGCGCAACATATTTTCTGAAAACGCATCGTGTCCTGCGGGAACAGGCGTATGGGTGGTAAAGAGCGACGAGCCGCGCACCACTTCCATGGCTTCGGAGAACATCAGGTTGTCATCCATTACGTATTCGCGTAAACGCTCAAGACCAATAAAAGCAGCATGTCCTTCGTTACAGTGGTACACATCATCCGTAATATTCAGTGCACGCAATGCACGGATACCACCGATGCCGAGGACAATCTCCTGCTTCAGGCGGTTTTCCCAATCGCCGCCATACAGTTGGTAGGTAATACTACGGTCTTCGGGCAAGTTGTCTTCAAAATCGGTATCAAGCAAGTATAGTTCCACACGGCCTACATCGACACGCCACACACGCACGTACACCGTACGGCCTGGAAAAGCAATAGCTACGGTTACCCATTGATCATTCTTGTCGCGTACAGGCACCGCCGCAATCTTCATAAAGTCCTGTGGTTCGTATTCGTTCACCTGGTCACCCGCGGCAGAAAGTTTTTGCGTAAAATAACCATACCTATATAATAAGCCCATGCCGGTCATTTTCGTATTCTTGTCGCTGGCCTCTTTCAGGTAGTCACCGGCAAGGATTCCCAAGCCGCCCGAATAAATTTTGAGCGAAGCATGTAATCCGTACTCCATGCTGAAGTACGAAATGTGCGGACCTTCGGGTTTATTTTTCTCAGCCATGTAGGCTTTGAATTCGTTGTGTACGGCTTTCAGTTTTTTCACGAACGCCTCATCTTTTTCCAATACTTTGTAACGTGTTAGCGAAATGCGGTCAAGTAACGCTACAGGGTTGTAGCCGGTAGCTTTCCATTGCACCGGATCAATGCTTTCGAACAGATCCATTGCCTCTTGGTTCCAGCACCACCAAAGATTATGCGAGAGTTCATCAAGCGCAATCAAACTTTCGGGAATGTATTTGTGCACCATGATGCGCGTCCAGTTCGGTTGGCTAATCGACACTTGTTTTTGAATAACCTCTACTTTCTCTTCACGCGGCATCGGAATTTCCGAAGTACGGTCGGCCACTTTTTGTAATGCAATATCGGCCGCTTTTTTGTAGTATTTAATATGATTATCCCACAATGCAATATTCGAAACGTCTTTGGCATTTTGTTTCGCAGCGCGCATTTCGTCGGCCGAGAAACGGGTGAACTCATCAATGCGTTTCACCACGCGATCGACTACATAATTGTAATCAGTGTCGTTGCGTTTAATGACATCGATACCGGGATGGGCACTTTTGTATTGTTCTTCGACCCACATGCCGAATCCGGCGAGCGATGTGGTAATTGTCGGTACTTTAAAAGCCAAGCTCTCAAGCGGCGTGTAGCCCCACGGTTCGTAGTACGAGGGAAACACCGACATGTCGAGCCCGATGAGCAAATCGTAATATGGCATATTGAACACGCCATCGTTGCCATTAAGATACGAAGGAACAAAAATAATTTTTACTTTATCGTTTTCACCATTGTGCAAACCTACTTCGCGTATACGGCGCAGCGCAGGGTCGTTCTCGGGGTCCGACAGGTAGTGCGTCACATAACTGTTGGGCACCGGTTGTGCTTGCGAAGGATTGTGCAGGTTATTGAGCAATTCTTTATTGGGGCCATGATGACCTGCCGGCACCATGATGAATGCAATGACTTCGCGTTGCAGTTTGCCTTCTTTATTCAGTTTGCCCATAGCATCGACAAATACATCGATACCTTTATTCGTATATTCGTAACGCCCGCTGATACCTACCAAAAATGCATCATCTGTAATTGGTCGGTTGAGTAAGGCTGCAACCACAGTGCGCAGTTTGTCGCGTCCTTCTTTTTCTTTTGTGGGGAATTGTTCTTCGGTAGGCGTAAAGTTATTTTCGAATCCGTTGGGTGTAACAATATCTACCGGCTTGCCCAGAAAGTGGGCGCACTCACGGGCAGTAATATCGCTCACGGTAGTGAAACAGTCGGTCACTTGAGCTGCGGTTTTTTCGAGCGATTGTTTTGCTACCACATTAAATTGGCGCGCTTTCTCATCGGGATTGTAACTTTCCATTTGGTCGTAAAGCGGCAGGTGGTTGCCTGCCACACAACGGCCGAGCACGGTAGCGTGTGTGGTAAAGATAGTGCCGATTTGCGGGGCTGCGCTGCGCAGATAGAGTAACCCGGTACCGGTCATCCATTCGTGGAATTGCGCTACCACACGGTGGCGAAGCGAGAGATTGAAGTTAGTGTAACTTTCGATCACCTTACCCGCCGCATAACCAAAGAGCGCGGGTTCTATATAGTCCCATTGTCCGCTGAGTGAATCCAGTTTATATATTTCCCAGAAATTTGAAAAGATCTCGTCTTTTTTGGCGATGAAAGTAGTAAAATCGACCAGCACGGCAATCGGATTACCGGCCACGTTCCAACGTCCTACGCGGATACGTAGTCCTTCTTGCGCGGCCTTGGCACGCCACGCGCGGAGCAAACGCGGGTCTTCCATAAAGTCGGGGTTGTTCTCAGTATCGCGCCACACATCGGGGCCAATCAGAATATGATTGTTCTTTAAATCTTTTACCATGTTGAGCGACTTGGTGGAGATAACGGTATAGATACCTCCCACTTTGTTGCACACTTCCCAACTAACTTCGAATAAATAATCCGGGTCTAGTTTCTCTTTCATCGTTTTTATTTTTTTAGATTGCGTATTCAATTTTCAACAACGTACAAAGATAACGAAAATAAACAAAAAAGCCACAGTCGGAACCGTGGCTTTTACTTTTTTCCTACGAAAAATTATTTTTTCTTCGGAGCAGCTTTTTTAGCAACTACTTTTTTAGCAACAGCTTTTTTTGCAGGAGCAGCTTTCTTAGCAACTACTTTTTTAGCAACAGCTTTTTTTGCAGGAGCAGCTTTTTTCACTACTTTTTTAGCAACAGCTTTTTTTGCAGGAGCAGCTTTTTTCACTACTTTTTTAGCAACAGCTTTTTTTGCAGGAGCAGCTTTTTTCACTACTTTTTTAGCAACGGCTTTCTTTGCTACAGTTTTTTTAGCAGCCGGTTTAGCAGCGGCTTTTTTCTTCGGAGCTGCTTTTTTAGCAGCCGGTTTAGCAGCGGCTTTTTTCGGAGCTGCTTTCTTTGCTGCGGGTTTCGGAGTCATTTCCATGGCAGCTGCAAGAGGTGAAATTTTTTTCATAACAATTGTTTTTGGTGTTTTTTTAATGCTTTTAGTTTTTTTAGTATCTAAAATTTTATGCAATGTTAGTGATTTTTTTTCTATTGTACTACTTTTAGTAATACTTTTTTCAACACGGTTATCAACACGAATGATAAAATCACTTAACGCATTCATGAAATTTATGAATGCTTCATAAGGTGTGTCGTAGGGGTTGAAATACTTGTGTACCGCGCCATCCGAGAAGAATTTGGTACACATATAATAGAAATGATCACTTGCTTGCAAACACCAAAAATCGTGTGTTAAATTTTCATCTTGCAGTTGATTTATTTTTTCAGTCAACCGGTAAAGTTGATTGAAAGCTTCGTTTTGCAACTCGTTTCCAAGCCACGCACTGATATCGCGTTCCTCGTCTGCCCACGAAATCGGATACGGAACATGCAATGGTGCAACTGCTGCGTGCTTCTTGGAAGCTTCGGCAGGCGTAAGAAATTCGAGGTTCGTATTCGCCAGCACAGCAGCTGGCAAGTGGCGGAAAAATTCGAAAATGCCGCTACCCATGCTTTGATGTTCACCGAACGTTTCGTAGTCCATAAACAAGTTGACGATGTCGCCATCCTTTGCAGCCTCGTTCAACCAGCCCACATACTTGTCGGCAGTGAGCGGCCATTGCGCCCACATGCGATCTGAAAAACGGAAGGCAATATCATCGCTCAACCGGTAATTTTTGAGCAGCAATTTCAATTTCGGGTTATAGGCATTTGTGTAAACATAGTTTGGGCTCTTCCAACCCAACACGTGGCGTGCACCTTCGGAAAGCATGGTGGTATAACCCATTTCGGCCACCTTCGCACCAATCTCGTCCGAGTAAATCAGCTCCGTGTTGCGGAACGTGGTCGGCGTTTGCCCGAAATATTTTTTAATTACTTTTTTATGTTCGGTTACCTGTTTTTCAAATTCGCCTAAATCTTTAAGCGATGCCAACGAGTGTGCATACGTTTCCGACAAAAATTCTACACAACCTGTTTTGGCCAATGCCTGAAAACTTTCCAGCACTTCAGGTGTATATTTTTCGAATTGTTCGATAGCTATGCCGGTCATTGATAAACTTACCTTGAATTTTTTGCCATGCTGTTTGATAAGGTCAAGCAGCAGATTATTCATCGGCAGGTAGCAGCGGTCGGCCACTTTGCGCATGATGGAGCGGTTGGAATATTCATCATAGTAATCGTGTTTGATACCAATATCAAAGAAACGATATTGCCGCAACCGGAGCGGTTGGTGTACCTGAAAATATAAACAAATTGTTTTTTTCATATCATCCGGAATTTTTATTTTTCTATTTAATAAATTATGCAGTTTTTTAGCGACAAGGGGGGTGGTGTCTCATGGCGCTCTCATACACCTTTAACACGTGGTAGGCGGCGTTGTCCCACTTCAGCGCGTTCACCTCGTCGAGGCCGCAGCGCACGGCCATTTTCGAGAGAGCAGGGTAGGCCAACAGTCCATACATAGCATCGGCCAGTGCGTTCACATCCCAGAAATCCACTTTAATGGCGTGCTTCAACACTTCGGCTACGCCCGATTGTTTCGATATAATAGTAGGTACGTTCGAACGCATGGCTTCGAGCGGCGAAATTCCGAACGGCTCACTCACCGACGGCATCACATACACATCGCTATGAGCGAACATACGTTGCACTTCGGCGCCGCGCAGGAAACCCGTGAAGTGAAAACGGTCTGAGATACCGAACTTCGCCACACGGCGAATCGAACGATTGAACATGTCGCCACTGCCTGCCATTACAAAACGGACGTTGTGGTGTTTCTTCAAAACTTTGTGGGCCGCTTCAATAAAATATTCCGGCCCTTTCTGGTAAGTAATACGTCCAAGGAACGTCACTACTTTTTCTTTCACGCCACGCTCTTCGTTTATCTGCGAGTAGCTATCAAAATCGACCGCATTGTGCACGGTAAATACTTTACATGGGTCGATGCCATACTTATTAATAACAATGTTGCGCGTGAGGTTGCTCACGGTAATAACGCGGTCGGCCTCGCACATGCCCATCCGTTCGATGTCGTATACAACTTGATTGACATTCTCGCCGCTACGGTCGAATTCGGTAGCGTGTACATGGATTACCAGTGGCTTGCCCGATACACGTTTGGCCGCAATACCCGCCGCATATGTAAGCCAGTCGTGCGCATGGATTACATCGAACTGTTGTTGCGCAGCAATCGTAGCAGCAACCAGTGCATAACGGGCTACCTCTTCCATGAGGTTGGTTCCATATTTTCCCGAAAATTTATATTTGTTGCGGCAAATAGAATGAGAGGAGTGTGTTTCGCCGGTTTTCAAACTACCGGATACGATCCGTTCAAACTCCTCGGGGCCCACGTATGGAATAAGGTTTGAACCTATTTCCATAAAGTTGATTCGTTTCCAAAATTCTTCCATATTGGCAATATTCTGAAACATCTCGACATCGCTGGCATTTAAAATTTTTGCCACATTGGCATCTTCATCGCCGCTGGCGCGGGGCATCACAAACAATACATCCACCTGTTGTTTGGCTAATCCTTTAACCAGTCCATAACAAGCAGTGCCCAACCCTCCTGCAATATGTGGTGGAAATTCCCATCCGAACATTAATACTCTCATGGCTTACCTCCTTTTATTTTTTCTTTTTTTCGTATTGACCGATGAGCCACATGCTCCGCAATACTTCGGCTACGCTTCCGGCTTCCGACACGCATCCGTGAGGGGCGTGCGGCGGGTCGCCATCGTAGCATTCAGGAATGGAGCAAAGCCCGTGATCGGTCATGTCTTCTTCAAAAATAGCCACCAAGCGTTTCGCTTCCGGTAAAAATTGTTTTCCGTACAAGCGCAAATTCGCTTCGATATAATGTCCCAGCAACCACGGGAACACCGTTCCCTGATGATAGGCATTGTCGCGTTCGGATTGAGAACCTTCGAAGCGCCCTTTGTACAAGGGGTTTTTCGGCGCCAACGTGCGGATACCTTTCGGGGTCAGCAATTCGCGTTTCACGGTCTGTAAGACACTTTGTTTGGCGTCGTCCGAAAGCAGCGTGTAGGGCAGCGAGCAGGCAAACATCTGATTCGGGCGGACAAACGTATTTTGCCCTTCGGGGCCTACATAATCCGCTAAATATTTTTGGTCGGGAATCCAGAACATCGGCATGAAATTTTCTTCAATTAGTTCCGGAATACCTTCCCAAGCTTTCACAAATTTGGTGTCCTTATTGGCGCGGGCTAATTCCAATGTGAAGCGAACGGCATTGTACCAAAGCGCATTTACTTCCACCGCATAGCCCGAACGCGGCGTTACAGGACGTCCGTTATCGTAGGCATTCATCCAGGTAAGCGACATGTTGTCCTCCGCCGCCCAAATCAATCCGTTGTCGTGCATACGAATATTCGGGCTTTTTCCTTCGCGGTAGGCTTCGAGAATGGCTTTCATTTTTTTGCCGTAGTTTTTCCATGTTTCGGGATTTTCCACCAACGTATTATATTGCTGTAAAGTCCAGAAAAGCCACATCGGCGTATCGGCCGAGAAGTAACGCAACGCTTCGTCTTTTTTGGTCGGGGGCAATTTGTCGGACATCGTATCGAGCACTTTCTTTCCCGTTTCCACATCGTAGTTTGCCGAAAGCATCAAGCCGGGCAAGGCAATAAAAGCATCGCGGTTCCAGCGGCCTTCCCACGGATAACCGCCCATGATTTCAACTTCGTTTTTCCGGCGGACAATAAATTGGTTGGCCGTCACTTTCAAGCAGTCTTCGTAACTCTGGCGCGGTTTGCGTAACGCCAGTTGCTGTTCGAACAAAGCCTTGAACGAAGCCGGCTTCTCTTCTTTGGTGGAAGCTGAGAAAATAATGCTTTCGCCTCTTTTCATCGATACTTCGAAATAGCCGGGCACAAATAAATCTTCGTGATAATCGTAGCCGCGGCGCTTTTCGTCCAGATATTCGATATTGTAGTACCAGTCGGGCGCCGCCACAAATTCATTCGCTTTGTTGAGTTGCATATTCAGGTACGGAAATCCTTCGTACAGTTTGGAACGGATTCCGTTCGACACCTCGTCGAAATGCGTGTCGGCATTCATGTTGGCTTTGCTCAATTGATGAATATTACGAAACGCCAAAAAGGGTTTCAATCGCAACTTTGTCGGCGAATGTGCATCTTCCAAGGTATAGCGAATCATCAATTGTTCTTTATCATGCATCAACATCAATTCTTTTTTCAGCACTGCGCCGCCGACCCGGTATTTAATCACACCGAGATAATCATATACAAAATCGATGATATACTTGTGCCCGCGGGGTTCGTACACTCCCGGATAGCGATGAATCCCCAGGTTGAACGATTGGTTATGTTGAACAATCGTTTCATCCACCGACGAAAGCAAGACGTGATTTTCGAAATTGAATTTCTCGATAGGAAGCACCAGAAGCCCATGATATTTCCGCGTATTACAGCCGACAATGGTGGTATTGCCGTAGCCTCCCGCACGATTCGTGGCAAGGATTTCGCGCTTCAACGAATATTCGAGATTTACCAATTCCGCTTTATTAAATTCAAGATATGCCATAACATAAATATTTTAAGACGTTCTAATTACCTAAATTTGTTTCAAATGTATTTTGCGCCCCAATGGGACTGTAAATCATAGCATAGGGAACGCCCTATGTAAATAAACCGCCCTACTCTTTCGCGCGGGATTCAAGCTGTTTTTCAAAGGACGTCTTTTGCTCCGCGCAACAGATACAATATGGTATTCTATCCGTAGGGCGTTGCCCTACGCTAAGATATTTTAGGCTTTCAGCCTGTAAACACATTTCAAGAATACCGTTCTTCATTAATTAAATTTCTATACATTTTTTTTCAAAAACCAATCCAACATTTCATCTTCTACACTCTTTTCATCACCAATGCCGCGCGGTTCGGGATGTAGAGTTGCAAATAATTCCGTCCGTTTTCAAAAAGCGTAAAATGTTTTACGCTGTCGTCCGAACGTGCAAAACCGTCGAATATAGCCGCATCGCTATTTAATA
The DNA here is from genome assembly GCA_031551045.1 of Bacteroidales bacterium. GTDB lineage: Bacteria > Bacteroidota > Bacteroidia > Bacteroidales > UBA932 > JAVBOD01. The sequence continues at coordinate 34,032 of JAVBOD010000082.1, read as the reverse complement.
GCACTTCCCATTTGCCGGCATCCATTTCAAAGCGGTAATTATCATACGAACGCGCGGGGTTGAAATTGAATACAAATAATAAATCCCCGCGCTTAAACACCAACACTTGGTCGGCTATGTGCTGCACTACCGCGAACGGACGATGCGCAAAGATTTTTTCCCTCGTCGCCAGCTTTATCATTGCTTCGTCGAAATCGCGCAGGAAACGATAGCGTAAATTCACATCATCGACCAAATGCCATTGGCGGCGCGCATATTGGTAACTCCATCTGTTTCCTTCGCGCGGAAAATCAATCCACTCCGGATGTCCGAACTCATTACCCATAAATGTTAAATAACCATCTCCGGCAGTTGCCAACGATAATAACCGAATCATCTTATGCAACGCCATTCCGCGGTCAACCATCAAATTCCGTTCCAACACACTCATGGCGGTGTACATCTCTTTATCTATCAAACGGAAAATAATTGTTTTGTCGCCCACCATGGCTTGGTCGTGGCATTCGGCATAACTTATCGTATGTTCGTCAGCGCGTTTGTTAGTCAATTCGTAAAACAAATCGCCCACATGCCATTCTTCGTCTTTCTTTTCCTTGATGAGTTTTATCCAGTAATCGGCCACGCCCATACTCATGCGGAAATCGAACCCGATGCCGCCGTCTTCGGACGGAGCGGCCAAACCCGGCATACCGCTTACATCTTCGGCAATAGTTATAGCGTCCGGATTTATTTCATGCACTAAGCGATTGGCGAGCGTTAAATAAGTAATCGCATCTTCATCCTGCGTTCCGTCGAAATATAATTTATATTCCGTAAAATCGCGCCCCATGCCGTGGTCGTAGTACATCATGCTTGTTACGCCGTCGAAACGGAAACCATCGAAACGGTATTCGTCCAACCAGAATTTACAGTTGGATAACAGAAAATGCTGCACTTCGTTTTTTCCGTAGTTGAAACAGCGCGAGTTCCACAAGGCGTGTTCGCCGCGTTCGCCAGCATGAAAATATTGGTCGGTTGTTCCATCGAAACAACTCAATCCTTCCCACTCGTTTTTTACGGCATGCGAATGCACAATGTCCAACACCACCGCCAAACCGTAACGATGCGCTTCGTCAATCAATCGCTTCAACTCGTCGGGCGTTCCGAAACGCGAACTCACGGCAAAAAAATTCGACACCTGATAACCGAACGAACCGTAGTAAGGATGCTCCTGAACGGCCATCATCTGAATAGTATTGTAGCCCAATTTCACGATGCGCGGCAACACGTTTTTACGAAACTCATCGAACGTACTTACTTGTTCGTTCTCGCCGCTCATGCCGATGTGCACTTCGTAAATCAGCGGATAACGAACCCGCTTCGGCGCTTTGTGTTTCCAGTTGTAAACTTGCGGAGGTTGCCAAACCTGTACGGAAAAAATCTTCGTCTGCTCGTCCTGTACAACGCGGGTGGCATAAGCCGGAATACGCTCGCCGCTGCCGCCCGCCCATTCTATCAATAGTTTGTAGAGCATGCCGTGCTGCAAAACGTCCAACGGAAGGCGAATTTCCCAATTACCACCGGTAATCGATTGTAAAGCAAATTCAGGAGATTTTTGCCAATTATTAAAATCGCCGATCAAGTAAATAGCCGTGGCGTTGGGCGCCCATTCGCGGAAAATCCAGTTTTTCGAATCGCGATGAAGGCCGTAGAAAAGATAGCCGTTCACCGCTGCGGCCAGCGATTTGGCCGATTGCGACAATTCCCGCTCCCGTATCACGGCTTGCTCATGCCGCCGCCATATTGTTTGCTTGAAAGGTTCCAAGAAACGGTCGTTTTGCCACAATCTTAAGTCATTCATAGTTGATACATTCTATGCCCTTCAAAGATAATATATTTTTTTAAATTTAACAAAAGAAAGATAAAAAATAATTCTTTTTTAAAACTTTTTCTTCTATCAAATTTTATGATTTTGATAAAACCCCCAAAACGATTTTTCTTTCTATAATCTTTTTAGTATATTTGTAAGTTAAATTAATTTACGTTTTAATGTGTAAATACATGAAGATCAACCAACATTTTTTTACCTCATTCGTTTTTTTAGCCTCTATCATCACGCTGTGCTTCGGCGTTGTTTCTTGTAAAGACGAAGATGACACCTACGCTGCAAAATATGTTACCGGCACTCTCTCTTATAATGTTGACGATTATTACCCCATCGGTACAAATACGTCTTTTACGGCAACTACGGTAAAAATTACCGCCCCTGTTTCGATGGATAGCGTCATCCTTACATGGAATGCCATTGATTTTGCACCGAAAACCGGTACCGGAAAAAACTTTACAACGACGCTTCCGTCCACTACAGGGTCATATTCCATGTCGCTTGTAGCCTCTGCCGACGCATATAACAATTTAAGCAAGACGTCCACCATTACGATGATCCCGACTACCTTTTTTGAAACGGTGACGGGTTTGAAAGCAAGCGCTGATACATTGACAGATAATCGTGACGGGAAAACAGAAAAATACCCGTATGTACGAATCGGTAATCTCGATTGGTTTGTTCGCAATTTGAATTATAAAGAGAATGGCATCGGAAGAAATTATAAAGACCAGGAAGGTTATGGTATTATTTTCGGGCGCTTTTACAGTGGAAGCGAAGTAGCAACAGGTAATATATGTCCTTCGGGCTGGCGCATACCGAACAATGCCGATTGGGAAGATTTAGGAAAAGCGTTGAATAAAGGAGTGGCGGTGACTTTCAAATCCCACTGGCCAAACCTTGGACAGAACGCTGCCGCTCCGGCAAAACTACTGGATGCCTATATGTGGGACGGCTATAATCAAGCGACAACCAGAGCTAATACTTTGGGTTGGAATGCGATTCCTACCGGAAAAATTTCCGGCAATGCAGCTACCGAGAAATCCTCCTATGCTTATTGGTGGAGTGCCACGCCTGATACAGATAATTCGAACAAACTCTATTTTCGATATATTCAGGCAGACAATCCAATATTTTACTTCGGCTCCGCCGACACAACGAATGTGTATTTTCCGGTACGTTGTGTAAAGAATTAAGGAAAAAAGATTTTATAAAGAACCCCCGATAGGACTTCATTACTATCGGGGGTTGTTATTTTCTATCTACATTGCCGGCCACAACATATTTCATGGTAGAAATTTTGCAGCCAGTGATTAAAGAGCTTTCCTGTTAAAAATCGTTCTTGAAATCCGGCCCTTTTTTATTACATTACCATTATTTGCGGATTTCCACCTCCGCCCCATGGCCGGCCAAAACCTCCACCGCCGGGCCCCATCATCCGGCCACCGCCGCCGCCTGAATTTCCAAATGTGCCGAAGCGGAACGTAAAGCTAAACATTACATAGCGGCCCAATGTATTTACAATGGAATCTTCGATATAGTTTTCCGTAGTTACCCGTGCATTACTACGTTGTTCGTTCAGAATATCATATACTTTTATAGCCAATGTTCCTTGCTTTTTCTTAAACAATAATTTTGAAAGGCCGGCATTCCACATGGTCAGCGGTTCGTTGTAGCCATCGCTGTAGCCTATATAATAAGTATAAGAAGCGTCGCTGCTCAGCGAAAAATCCCACGGCAACGTCCAAGTGAAATCGCCGCTCACGCTATTGTTCCAATAGGCCGGTTGTTCCTGTGCGCTCAGCGTGTACCATGTTTGCGAATAGCCGGCGCGGCCCGAAAGGTTGATGTCTATTTTATTTCCTTTATATCCCAGGCGAAGCATCTCTGTAATGGACAAACTGCGTGTTTTACTATCTTCGGTATTCCCGAAATCAATATTATCCTTATCGAACACAGCTACGGTTTTACTGAGGCTGACACTTTGGTTGTAGGTAGTCCAAGTATTACTCATAACCGAAAATTTTGATTTTTTTATCGGTGAATTAATCATAAACATACCTGTCGCGGAATACGAACCATTTATATTCGTAGGGCGAATCAACTGCTTTCCGGTCGAAGATTCATAAATATTCATGTTCACAATCTGATCGGAGGTCATCGCAGCATTTACCATCGCCACCATCGTACGAAAATTGGACATGTTGGTATTACGATACATGAGCATCAGATTTTGGGTAAACGAAGGATTGAGATCGGGATTTCCCAAGCGTTCTTGCAAAGGGTTGGAATTATCAGGCACCGGTTGTAATTGCGAAATAGACGGCTGATTAGTAGTACCTCGATAATTAAGCCGCAGATTTACGTTATTAGACGGCTGATAGGAGAACTGCGCCATTGGCGAAAAATTTACCACATGGCGAGAAAAAGCTTCTTGGTCACGCCCCTCGCTTTTTGTATAGGACGGCTGTACATTTACTCCTACCGTCCAACTGGTTTTTTCATAGATGCCGCGCACATTTAATTCCGCTTGCTGGTTCACAAATACATTCCGGTAATGATTCGAGTAAAGCGTATCAAATACATCATATCTCTGCGTAGTCGCATTATAATTATAGGTTGACTTTTCGGAGGTGTTTTCGTTATAACGTATATTGTAGGCTAATTCCATATAATGATTCTTCCACAAGGGCTCTGTATAGGAGAAACGCGTACCAAGGCTCCAACTGCCATTATCGGAATGGTATTGTTGGTTGACCAATTCGTCAGGCCGCATGCTGTTAAAAATTTTTGTGTACGATTCATTTTTACCATCAATAGCATTGTCGCTATAACCGTAGGTAACATTCGTAGAAAATGTTCTGTTTTCTTTATTGAATTTATGCCGGAATAATAGTTCCCCGTTAGTAGATATGGATTGATTATCGCCGGTTGCACTACTTCTACCCATGTTTACACTATCGCCGGTCGAGGTTAAGGTTTCATAGTACGACTGTTCGTCGAAATTACCGATACCATAGTTTACATTGGGGCGAAACAGCAACGAGGTACGGTCGCTTATCGTGTATTCCAATTCCAATGCCACCCGATGCCCTTGTGTATTTGTGACAGAGTTAGAAAACTGGTTATAGAAAGAGGTACTGTCGCCTACCAATAAATTCTGCCGGTAACTTTCTTGTTTTTTATCCGTTTCGGAGCCATTATAAAAATAATTTCCTCCCAATTTTACCTTTTTCCCAAATTCGTCATGATAATTTAACCCGGCCAACCACGAGGTAGTAATGCCATTACCTCCAAAATTCATACTGGTACCTCCGATATTTACACGCATACCGCCGCCGGCCATACCACCAAAACCGCCGCCGCCGCCCATGCGCCCGCCGCCACCGCCGGCAAAGCCACGGCCTTGTGACATCATGTTTCCGGAGATATCACTAAATGCACGGTTATTCGTATTATTGCCCGACACTAATATAGAAATCTGCCGGTCGTCTTTCAAATTGGCGACAAATGCTCCTCCCTGGTAACGTTCCTCTGTACCCGCGCCGGCCGAGGCATTTCCGAACCATCCGTTTTTCATACCCGGCAATACGGTAAGATTCAACACCGTTTCCTCGTTCCCATCGTCAATTCCGGTAAAGCGTGATTGTTCCGACTTGCGATCGACCACTTGTACTTTATCAATCATTTTAGCGGTAAGATTTTTTGTGGCAATTTGCGGATCATCGGAAAAAAAAGTCTTTCCATCCAATAACACTTTAGAAACGGTTTTTCCATTGATTGTTATAGAACCGTCCGAACCGATTTCGGCGCCGGGGAATTTTTTCAACAAATCCTCCAGCATAGCTCCCTCCGGTACTTTAAACGACGAAGCATTGTATTCAATGGTATCTTTTTTAACTACAATAGGATTGCCGATACTTGTCACCACCACTTCGTTCAAATGCACCATATCTTCCAATAGAGCAATATCCCCGAGATTAATTACAGACGGAGAGCCGCTCATTTCTATCGTACGCTTAAACGTAGTGTATCCCATCATGGATATTTGCAGGAGATGCTTTCCGGCAGGCAGCCGTTTCACCTCAAAACTGCCATCGACGGCTGTAGTTGCATAGCCAAGATTGGCGGTCCCGGCCGCATTAGTTATAAGCACTGTGGCTCCTGTAATAGGTTCTTTGTTAAGACTATCACGCAATACACCACGCAAAGAAAATTGCTGGGAAGATTGGGAAAAAGCGAATGTACAGCATAGCATGCCGAACACAATAAGAAGTGTAGCTTTACGCATATTCAGGTTAATTTGAGTAACCCTTTGACTGCGGATATTAAAGAAGGTTTAACGAGTGTTAAAATTATCTCACCCGCCCCGGGTTTTTCCCGATAAAATCTTTCCAGCTTTTGAACGAAGTTTGTGCAACCGGCCGGTTCGACTGGAAGAAATGACATACCGCCGCCGCCAAGCCATCCGTTGCATCGAGGTGTTTGGGCATGTCGGTTATTTTCAACATTTTTTGGAGAAGATTGGCTACTTGTTCTTTCGAAGCGGCGCCCTGCCCGGTAATCGCCATTTTTATTTTCCGCGGCGCATATTCGGTAATAGGAATATTGTGTGCCAAGGCGGCGGCAATAGCCGTTCCCTGCGCGCGCCCGAGCTTCAACATCGATTGCACGTTCTTGCCAAAGAAAGGCGCTTCAATGGCCAATTCGTCGGGGTGGTATTCGTCGATTAAGCCCGATACACGTTCGAAAATACGTTGCAGCTTAATGTAATGGTCTTCCATTTTTTTCAAATCAATCACTCCTAATACCAACAAATCCATTTTGGACCCGGTACATTTTATAATACCATATCCCATGACGGTTGTTCCCGGATCGACACCCATAATGATGCGTTCCGGAACAGGTGCATTGACTTTTATTTTAGCAACAGAAGACATTCTACTTTAGAAATTATTTTACAATTCGCTTTATCTCTTTGTCAAAATCGGATTCAAACAAGTGGTCTTGCACGATTCGGTATTTCTCAAATTCGCTTTCAGAAAAACCTTTCGCCATTAATGCGGTAACCTTTCCGCCGTTTTTTAATACTTCACGGTCGTCGGCTTCCAAAAATTTATCAAGGCGTTTCGCCCAATCTTCCATTGTCATGGGAATATGCTTTTTTGCGCGGTCTTCTGCCAAATCCAAGTAAGCATTGACAATACGCCCCAACGATTCCAGTTCGTTTTCGGTTAAGTAATTTTTCGCAACGGACACATCGGTTTTAACGATTTTCCCATTGGGCCTTTTCTCCCACGATGTCAACCCCATGTGTTCTTTTTCGGCATTCGCCCTTGATATGATAAGTTCGGCAGCGGTACGACCGTGAACGGCATAATGTAGTTGGTTTTGGACTTTGGCAAAGAATTCTTTCGTGACTACAGCGTCTTTATTATAATCCATAGCAGTGGCGTAAATATCCGTTATCTTTTGGTAAAAGCGGCGTTCACTCAAACGGATTTCGCGGATTTCGGCAAGCAGGTGCTCAAAATAATCCTCGCCGAGAAACGTGCCGTTTTCCATGCGTTTTTTGTCGATAGCATAGCCCCGTATGGCATAATCGCGCAAAACGGAAGTCGCCCATTGTCGGAAAGCGGTTGCCCGTTTGGAATTTATGCGATAACCGACGGCAATAATTGCATCCAGATTGTAGTGCCTGGTGTTGTAGGTTTTACCGTCCGATGCAGTTACCGAGAATTCCTCGGTAACTGAATTTTCGTCCAGTTCATTTTCTTTGAATATATTTTTGAGATGCAACGATATATTGTCGGTCGAACAATCGAACAAAGCCGCCATTAGTTTTTGACTAAGCCATATTGTTTCATCCTGTACGCGAACCTCAATACCGTCTTCCTTCGCTTGATTGGTGAAAATGAGGAATTCGGCGGTACTGTTGCGGATTTGCAGTTTCTTTTTTTTTACCATAATAATTGTTTTAGCATAGAACATTGTGCCGGGAAAAACGACAAAGCAATCTATTGCTTGAACCACGGATCCACAGAAAACGTGGAAAGAATCTTTTGCAATCTGTGGCGTCCAATATCTGACATCTAATATCCGGCATCCAAAATTACCGATTCTTTGCTTCGCCCGCCTAAATGACGAAGTCGGACAGGCTCAGAATGACAAGATAAGGCTTTAGCTAATTACATCGAAACCGGTGTAAGGCTGTAATGCTTTCGGTATGCGGATACCTTCCGGCGTTTGGTTATTTTCGAGCAAAGCAGCCACAATGCGCGGCAAGGCCAGCGAACTTCCGTTCAACGTATGCGCCAGTTGCGTCTTCTTATTTTCATCGCGATAGCGTAACTTCAGGCGATTTGCTTGGAACGATTCGAAGTTAGATACCGAACTCACTTCGAGCCAACGTTGCTGCGCGGCAGAGAATACTTCAAAATCATACGTCAGCGCCGAAGTAAAACTCATATCGCCGCCACAAAGCCGCAAGATACGGTAAGGCAGTTCTAATTCGTTGACAATACTTTCGACATGCGTTACCATGGCGTCCAGCGCCGCATACGAATTTTCGGGCAGTTGAAATTGTACGATTTCCACTTTGTCGAATTGATGCAAGCGGTTCAGGCCGCGCACATCCTTTCCGTAGGAACCTGCTTCGCGCCGGAAACAAGGCGTGTAGGCGGTAAGTTTTATCGGGAAATCGGCCGGATTCAGAATCACATCGCGGTAAATGTTGGTAACCGGCACTTCGGCCGTCGGAATCAAATAAAAATTATCAATGCCCACATGGTACATCTGCCCTTCCTTGTCGGGCAATTGGCCGGTACCGAAACCCGATGCTTCGTTCACCATCAGCGGAGGTTGCACTTCCGTGTAACCGGCATTCGTATTTCTATCCAGAAAAAAGGAAATGAGCGCGCGCTGCAATTTCGCACCTTTTCCTTTATACACCGGAAAGCCGGCGCCGGTGAGTTTCACGCCCAAATCGAAATCAATAATATCGTATTTTTTCGCCAAGTCCCAATGCGGAAGTGCATCGTGTAATGCAGGAACAGCGCCGCCTTCGCGCACTACCACATTGTCTGCGGATGTTTTTCCGGCAGGCACTAATTTGCTGGGAAGATTCGGCAATAACACCAACGTATCGTTTACTTGTTTTTCCGTTTCGGCCAATTGTTGCTCCAATACTTTCGATTGCTCTTTCAAAGCGGCAGTGCGTTGTTTGGCCGCTTCGGCTTCTTCTTTTTTTCCTTGCTGCATCAACGCGCCGATATTTTTTGCCGTAACATTCTGCTCGGCTAAATTGTTGTCCAATTGTGTTTGCAAGGCTTTGCGGGCATCGTCGAATTGCAGGATTTTATTGATAATTTCTTTCGCATCCAATCCTTTTACAGCAAGGCGCTCTAACACTTCCGCCGTTTGTTCTCGAAGTATTTTCAGGGTCAACATAATGTGTCTGTAATTAATATGATGTTTGCAAAGGTAGCGATTTTTCTTTAACTTAGCAGGCGTTTTCTTTGGCATGGTATTTGTATAACCAACCAATGAAGCAATATACATTGAAATGAGAAAAATTAAATTCATTATATTATCATGTTGTTTAGCAGCCGCAACGATGACGACCGCCCAACAACCACAAAACACAACGATCATGAAATACGAATTACCACAACTGAAGTATGGCTTAGACGCCTTAGCTCCTTACATTAGCAAACAAACCATGGAGTTGCATTGGGGAAAACATTTACAAGCGTATGTAAACAATTTGAACAACCTTATCGTAGGCACAAAATTTGAAAACGCTCCGCTGGAGCAAATCGTGAAAGAGTCGGACGGCGCTATTTTCAATAATGCCGGACAAGTGTGGAATCACACGTTCTACTTCGACACATTCTCGCCCACTCCGAAAAAAACACCCGAGGGCGCTTTAGCCGAAGCTATCAACAAGCAATTCGGCTCGCTGGATGCATTCAAGCAACAATTCAATAAAGAAGCACTGAGTTTGTTCGGCTCGGGCTGGGCATGGTTAGTAAAAAAAGCCGACGGCACCCTGGCTATCACCAAGGAATCGAATGCCGGCAATCCGTTGCATAGCGGCACGGGCACAGCCCTACTCGGCGCCGATGTGTGGGAACATGCTTACTACGTAGATTATCAAAACCGCCGTGCCGACCATCTCGATGCATTTTGGAATGTGTTGGATTGGGCGGCGGTAGAAAAACGCTACTAAAAGACGAGCCTCTCCAAAGGAGAGAGGAGATGCAAGAAACATGAAGTCCCGCTTGTTAAGCGGGACTTCATGTTTTATATAATGGCCATTGAATTATTTAGATTCGACGTCCGATTAGCTATAAGATAAAATTTATTTTTCCTCGGCTTTCACTCTTTCCCAATATCCTTTCATTGCCTGTTTGTATTTTTCCGACGCGGCTTGGAATTCTTCTTTGGCTGCTTGCACCTTGGGATCGTTTTTCATTTCTTCCATGTTAAGTTGGAATTGTTTCATTTCCTGTTTATATTTTTCGCCGAGCGCTTTATACTCTTCCTGAATAGCCTTCACTTTCGGATTGTCCTGAATATTTCTCATCTCCGCCTGAAGTTGCGACATGCTTGCTTTAAATTTTTCCGAAGCCGCTTTAAATTCTTCTTTCGCTATTTTTACTTCCTGCGACTCAATACCTTTTTCCAATTCCGAAGCATGCTGCTCCATTACCTTTCCGAATTTCTCCGCCATTTTCTCAAATTCCTTAGACTGCGCTTCCATTGCTTCCGACTTCGGGCTATAGTTTAATTGTACACCTTCCATTGCCTTTGAGAATTTTTGAGAAGCAGCCTCAAATTCCTTGGTGAGCTTTTGCATTTCGGGCGCATTAAAACTATTTTCCATTTTTGAAGCATGCTGTGCCATCACTTCCGAATATTTTTTGGAAGCAGCTTCAAATTCTTGCGTAGCCGCCTTTTCTTTTTCCGTCATTCTTCCTTCCGGAGGAATAGGAGAAACGACGCGAACCGTTTCTTTCTTGGTGGACTTGGCGGGAGGAATTATCGAATCCTGATTCAAATAAACATCCGCAACCCTTCCGTTTTCCGGTAAAATTGTCGTACCTTCGCTACTTATTAATAGCGTTTCGTTTTTTGGAGTAATCTCCGGGCGGGCGAAGGCTTGCAGCATGGCTGCAGCCAACGGCACAAACAACAAAAGTTTTAGCCGTGCCCATTGTGTTGATTTTCTTTTTAACATCATAGTAATTCTGTTTTTGATTTTGCTGTGATTAAAGCTGTTGGCAATAGCGTAGGACCTTGCGCCAACAGCTTTTTTTACAAGTAATAATTGATATTGAGTTGCGTCGATGCCTTGATTGATAACGCCCTTGTCGGCTTCGTATTCGTGAACATCCTGGATTTCCCGTTTCAGCAGCCACACTGCCGGATTAAACCAATGGAAAAGCACAAAAAACTCCATCAGAAACAAATCCAAAGAATGTCCTTTTTCAGCATGTATCTGCTCGTGCATGACTATCTCCTCCGGGTTTTGCCGGTAATCGGTTTCAGATAATACAATGTAGTTGCCGAAACTGAAAGGACATACTTTTTGCTTCGTTACAATAATCGTGTAACGGCCGTTTTTTGTTTTGTAGCCTTTTCTCATCAGGCGCAGCATTCGCAAAACCGATATGCACAAGCCGGCAAGAGCGCTCAAAAAACCGGTTCCGTAAATCAGCCCGAGATAGTTCCTTTGAGTCCATTTGAAAGCAGCAGCATCGGGTGTTTTATGAATATCTATTTCAAGCGGTGTTTGAATTTCTGCGGCCGACAATACAATAGAAGTTGTTGCATCGTTCTTAATCAACCTTTCGATTTTCTGGACCGGCGCCTGCACCGGCAACGCGGTTTCCGTTCGGACTTCAAGCAGCGGAAGAACAGCGCAGACAATCGTCCCTGTCAACAGCACTAAACGGTTGAACCGGAAAAATGTTTCTTTACTCAGCAATGTTTTGAAAAGCGCGTAAAACAACAGCAGGCAAAGCGAAGATTTGACGATATAAAAGAAAAAAGCATCCATGACGCCCTATTTGGATTTTTTGTTTTTAATCTGTTGAATAAGTTTTTGAAGCTCCTCGATAGAGATGTTCTCTTCTTCAATCAAAGCAGATACCACACGGGTATAAGAATTGTCGAAATATTTGGAAACAACATTTTTCAGAGTTTTACGCCGGTAGTCTTCTTCCGAAATCAAGGCATAATATTGATAGGTGTTACCGAACGAATGGTAAGCGACATACCCTTTTTCTTCCAATCCGCGAACAATGGTAGAAAGTGTATTGTAGTGAGGCTTCGGTTCATCATATTCGTCTATGAGCTGTTTGACGAACAACGGGCCTTTTTCCCAGAAAAAGCCCATGATTTCCTCTTCTTTTGCAGTCAGCCGTTTCATATTTTATTCGTTTGCTAAAAAACAACAATGCAAATATAACTATAAATTTTAGTTATGCAACTAAATATTTTAGTTTAAATAAAAAATTTAAAACAGAAAACATATAACAATCTAATTATCAATAAAATATATATTTAAAATTAATTGACACTAATAAACAATTATTTTAATCACGAAGTGATTGTATTTTCATAACCACAGGTAAGCTAAGCGTAGCCTGCGGAAGAGACATATCCACACGCTCTTCCCAGCTGCGTAGCTGCTGAATTATAAAGATGAGATGTAGCACTGCTCCGCAGTGCCGGTAGTGTGGATTTATACCGATTTGACAAATGTAATAGTCCAATTACATGGGCCTAAACATTTGTAGCATCGGCATTATACCGGAAATAGATTGGATTAAAAGGTGGTTCATAATTGGTATTACTTATCCCTCGGGTTGCGCTTCGTTTACCCGAAGCTATTAATATATAACCGCTTTGCGGTTTATTGAGATGGGAAATATCCATTAATATAAACTATATGTTATGATACATTTATATTAAAATATTACTAAGGACAAAGGGTTTTAAGCAACCTTTCAATAGAACAAAAAAAAGCGCAACCTTTCCGGTTGCGCTTCGTTTTCTTTGCCGTGCGGTATTATGCTTGCGGAATAACCGATACGTAGGATTTGGCATTGGCTTTTTTGCGGAAAACCACTTCGCCGTCCACCAAGGCAAACAAGGTGTGGTCTTTTCCTATACCCACATTGTCGCCGGGGTTATGTACCGTGCCGCGTTGGCGTACGAGAATGTTACCGGCTTTGGCTTGTTGCCCGCCGAATAATTTTACGCCCAATCGTTTACTGTGTGATTCGCGTCCGTTCTTGGAACTACCGACGCCTTTTTTATGTGCCATATCTTTCTACAATTTAATAATTCAACATTCAATGATTCAAAACTACGCAATGCTGTCAATTTGAATTTGAGTCAGGCATTGGCGGTGACCGTTTTTCTTTTGATAGCCTTTGCGGCGTTTTTTCTTAAAAACAATAACTTTTTCTCCTTTCAGATGTTGAAGAATAGTTGCATTTACGGCAGTACCGCCAATGTAAGGGCTACCTACATTCACTTTACCATCCGCATCCGTTAATAATACCTTGTCGAAACTCAGTTTGGCGCCTTCCTCTCCTTCGAGGCGGTGTACAAAAATTTTTTTGCCTTGTTCTACTTTGAACTGTTGTCCTGCAATATCTACAATTGCGTACATAATTAATTATTTTTTAAGTTCCGGCAGCAAGCGTTCTACCTTTAAATAAAATAGACTCTTTTTCGTGCTTGATTGCCTTAAATGAGTGTTTTCGCTTTCCGAAAAACGGACGGCAAAAGTAGTGTTTTTTATTTTATCCACAAAATTTTCTGATGATTTGTTTATAAAAATATCACAAAGATGTTACAAAATGATTATCTTTGTACGTGTAACCGTGTCGGTCAATAGAACACTCATATAAAGAAATCGTTAGAGGCTAATAGCAAAGAATAGTCCTTCCTAAGAAATATCATTCTGAGCAAAGCGAAGCATCTGCTTATGGAATTTTTTTTGAATGACGAATAGATTCTTCGCTTAGCAGGACAAAACAGGAACAACAAATAATAGTATTTAAGTATTAAATTCAGATAAACAATCAATAGAAAAACGCTTATGGACTCACCTTTTGTCTTCTCCCACGAAGTAGTGAACGATAATTTTATCGGCCGCAAAGATGAACTGGCTTGGCTTTCGTCGAATATGGCCAAATCGCAACACACGGTAATTATTGCACCTCCTAATGCCGGCAAGAAATCGCTTATCCGCAATGCCTTTTTTCAGGCACAAAAACTCGCCGAAATTAAACTGTGTACCATCAGCATGTTCAATATCCGCGATGTTTTCACGTTTTACACGCGGTTGACACACGAGGTACTACGCTCTGTGTGTAATACCAGCAGCGAATGGGAAGATTATGTGCAACGATTCTTGCCCCTCACACAGCCATTAGTAGAGGTTAGCGACATAAAACAAAATGAAATACAAGTATTATTCACCGCTCAACGTTTGGCGGCACATTACGAAGAGGTATTGCAATTGCCCGAAAAGATAGCAACAGAGCGGAATATACGTTTAATGGTATGCTTTGAAGAGTTTCAGGAAATCACCCGCTTCGAGAACACTCAAGACATTCAGAAAAAGTGCGGCCAGGCATGGAAACAACAAGTACGCGTCGGATATTTGCTTACCGGCAGTAAAATCAACGCGATGAACGAATTGTTTGCCGAAAAAATGCCATTTTACAAATTCGGAGAAAATATCCCGTTACAAATTATCGAGGAAAAGCTGTTTGTTGATTACATTATTAAATCATACTCGAAAAGCGGGCGCGTAATTTCGAAAGAATATGCCGAACGCCTTTGCCGCGAAGTAAGTTATTATCCCTATTACGTGCAACAATACGCTCATCTCTCTTGGTTGAATACCAAAGGATTTGTATTAGACAGCGTGATGGAACACACGATGGAAGACTTATTGGATTACAACGAACAACGTTTTTTGTTGATTACCGACGATTTAAGCACGCCTCAAATTAATTTTCTGCGGGCTGTTATCGACGGAGTCGATCGTTTCAGTTCAACAGAAACCATCGAAATATATCAACTTAATTCATCGGCCAACGTTACACGGGTTCGCGGCGCCTTGGAGAAAAAAGAAATATTGGAGTTTATCAAGTACAAGCCCCGCTTCATCGATCCTGTTTTTGAGATTTGGTTCCGGAAACGGTATATGAATAAATAAAAGGAACAAGGGTGAACTGCCTCATTAAGAAATAACGATGAAAAAATTAGTAGTGCTCACAGGCGCAGGCATCAGCGCCGAAAGCGGAATTCGAACATTCCGCGACAGCAACGGATTGTGGGAAGAGTACGATGTACAACAAGTAGCATCCATAGAAGGATGGTACGAGCATCCGGCGTTGGTACTGGAATTTTACAATGCCCGCCGCCGGCAGTTGGAACACGCAGAGCCTAACGCCGCGCACCGCATCTTAAGCGAACTGCAAAACGATTTCGACGTACGTATCATTACACAAAACGTAGATAACCTGCACGAACGCAGCGGCAGTAGAAACGTGCTGCACCTGCATGGCGAACTGACTAAAGCGTGCAGCGCCGATAATAAAACATTGGTGAGCGATATCGGCTACAACGATATTCACCTCGGCGACAAAGCAACGGACGGCGCTCAATTGCGCCCTTTCATTGTGTGGTTCGGCGAAGCTGTTCCCATGATGGAAACAGCCATAGCGACAGTACGGCAAGCCGATGTATTTGCGGTTATCGGCACATCGCTCAATGTGTATCCGGCGGCTGGCTTGGTAAATTATACCCCGCACAACATCCCGCTGTTTTTGATTGACCCGAACGAAGTAGGATTCCGACATCCACGCCTCACCATATTTCAGGAAAAAGCCGGAAGCGGCACGGAGAAAATGCGGAAAGCATTACTTCAAACATGAAGATTGTATGTAAAAAATTGGCGCCATACAAAATTTAACAATAACTATCCAAAACTCTTCTTTCCTTCGTAAACATTAACGCTTACGGGCTCTCTCTCATTTCATACAGGTATAATTTTTGAGCAAATATGACTATGAGCAGGCTTTTGTGCAAAGAATCAAATCTGCACGAAAAGTTTGCGTTGTAGTATTTACCCGCCTTGCTATTGTTCATCGGATGGAGAAGGAGGAATGAACGTGAATCGATGAACAGGAGCAGGCATAAATTAATAATATTATGCCATTACATTTAAAGAAAAACTCAAGCACATTGGATGCTTATGCACTACCGGTTACCACGGTAAATATTCCGAAGTATGCAATACCGGAAGGGTCGAACGATGCGGCTACCGTAGCCGGCCTTATCTTGGACGAATTGTTATTAGACGGCAACGCCAAACAAAACCTGGCGACTTTTTGCCAAACTTATGCCGACGAGGAAACACGCAAAATCATGGATGCCTGCATCAACAAAAACATGATTGATAAAGACGAATATCCTCAAACGGCTGAAATTGAAAACCGCTGTGTACATATCCTGGCAGAGCTTTGGCATTCGCCGGAACATGCTACCACGATCGGTTGTTCTACCACCGGCTCAAGCGAAGCTTGTATGCTCGGCGGGCTGGCGATGAAATGGCGCTGGCGCGAGCAGCGGAAAAAAGACGGGAAGCCCATGGATAAGCCGAATATCGTTACGGGGCCCGTTCAAGTTTGCTGGCACAAATTCGCTCGTTATTTCGATGTGGAGTTACGTGAAATCCCGATGGAACACGGCCGCCTATTGATGAATGAAGAAGAAGTGTTGAAACGTGTGGACGGCAACACGATTGGAGTAGTACCGACATTAGGCGTGACGTTCAACCTTGAATACGAGGGCGTAGAAGCTATCAGCAACGCGTTGGATGACTATCAACTAAAAACCGGCGTGGATATTCCGATTCACGTAGATGCCGCCAGCGGCGGATTTGTAGCTCCGTTTATTCAGCCCGATATCATGTGGGATTTCCGCTTGCCGCGCGTAAAATCAATCAACGCATCGGGGCACAAATTCGGCTTATCGCCCTTAGGCGTTGGCTGGGTGGTATGGCGCGAATCGTCGGACTTGCCCGAAGAGCTTATCTTCCGCGTGAATTACTTAGGCGGCGACATGCCTACCTTTGCCTTGAATTTTTCGCGCCCCGGCGGCCAAATCATTGCGCAATACTACAACTTCCTGCGCAACGGGCGCGAAGGTTACCGGCGTATTCAGCAAGCTTGTTTGGAGCACGGTATTTTTATTGCCGAAGAAGTAGCCAAAATCGGCCTCTTCGACATATTGTACGACGGGAAGAACGCACTACCCGGCGCCGCTTGGATGTTGAAAAAAGATGCTCCGGTGAATTTTTCGCTGTTCGACCTTTCGGACAGGATGCGCACCCGCGGTTGGCAAATTGCCTCTTATACATTGCCGCCCAACTGTCAAGATATGGTGATTCAGCGCGTACTCATCCGCCACGGATTCAGCCGCGATATGGCGCAATTAATGATAGACGATTTGAAACGCAGTATCGAATATTTCGAGAAAAATCCGGTAAAGCAGCCCCGCTCCGAAAAGGAAAGCGGAGGGTTTAAACACTAATTTTTTGTGGTCTGCTAACCCGCTTGCATGAGATTTGACAAATTCCAAAAAAATGTCAAATCTTGAATAAATCCACTAAATTTTTACAATTATGAAAAATCAAACAAAATATATTAGCACCTGGCAGCTGGCACTAATGACCGCTGCCGCCGTCATCAGCCTCCGTGGGCTTCCGATGATGGGCAAAGAAGAATTTACCCTATTTTTTTACATCCTGTTTGCCACCTTGCTGTTCCTTATTCCGGCGGCATTAGTAGGAGCTGAATTGGGCAGCGCTTTTGCCGAAAAAGGCGGCGGCGTTTACACATGGGTAAAAGAAGCATTCAACGAGCGTTTTGGCTTTGTGGCTATTTTCCTGCAATGGATACAAAATGTGGTATGGTATCCCACCGTACTTTCTTTTGCTGCGGCGGCCATTGCATATCTCATCGGGAGACAAACGCTGGCGCAAGACGGCACGTATGTGGGCATTTTTTCGATTGTCCTGTATTGGTTCGCCACATGGGTGACACTGAAAGGGACGTCGGCGGTTTCGAAGATTACCAGCCGCGGATTTTTGCTGGGCACCGTATTGCCCGGCGCTATCATCATCATCATGGCCATCGTGTGGATAATAACCGGGCAAGCGGTTGCGGCGGAACATATTCCGGCTGCGGAAAGCACCTTAGTAGCCGTTGAAGCAGGGCATGTCCATCCCCGTTTTTTCCCGTATATTACCAGCATTAGCAACATTGCTTTTTTAGCCGGCATCATCCTGCTATTTGCCGGAGTGGAAGTACACGCCGTGCATGCCACCGAAATGAAAAACCCCAAGAAACAATTTCCGGCAGCCGTATTCCTGGCTGCTATTATCGCCTTTGTTCTTTTCACATTAGGCTCGTTAGCCGTTTCCGTAGTGATGCCTTACAAGGAAATCAACTTGCAGGACGGGCTGATGCTCACGTTCGAACACCTGTTCAATACATTTCATGTCGGCTGGATGACCAATGTGCTCGGAGCGCTGGTAGCGTTCGGCGCCTTGGCGGGTGTCATGTCATGGATTTCGGGGCCAAGCCGCGGATTGCTCTGGACAGCGCGCGACGGGCAATTACCGAAGACACTTACGAAGACAAACAAGAACGGCATTCAAATCAATATTCTCTTAGTACAAGGAATCATTGTTACGATCCTGTCATCGCTTTATTTCGTTATCGATGATGTGAGCGTGGCGTTCTTCCTGTTGAGCGCCTTAACCATCGGGCTTTATCTGATTATGTATATGTTGATGTATGCGGCAGCTATCAAACTACGAAAATCGCAACCCGATTTGCCGCGAATTTATAAAGTGCCGGGCGGGCGCCTCGGCATGTGGTTAGTGGCAGGCATCGGTTTCCTTGCAGTACTGTTTTCCTTCCTTGTAGCTTTCTTCCCTCCTTCGCAATTGCCGGTGGGAAGCCCCGCTTTTTATGTAGGATTGGTTTTTGCGGGGACGGTGGTTTTTGTAAGTGTTCCGCTTATCATCAGCGCCGTGCAAAAACGGAAAAGAACGATGAACCCGTCTCATTGACGGATGAAGAAAACAATATGGGAGTATAGCGCACGGAATAAAGGCTGCTCTTTGAAAAACAGGCGGCATCCCGTGCGCAAATTAATCTCTTTTTTATAGCTGAAACTGTTCAAAAAGTCAGCACATATTTACCCCCGGCTTCTCGCAAAGAACACAAAATTTTGAAAGACAATGCCTCTCTTTTGGGGAGCCGTTGTCGTTAAAATTGCTTTTTGAACAGTTACTACCCGGATTTTTATTTTTTGAATTTAACATGAAAAAATTCCATCATATCACACAATACAGTTTATTCCTACTTTTATGCCTTTTGACAAGTTTCGCTATACACGGACAATCGAAAGACACTCTTCCTCCTTCACGCAGCGATATAGAAAACCACCAAATAGAAGGATTGGTTATTACCGATATCAAAGGGACTCAGATGAAAATCGGCGGATTCGTGCAGGCCGATTTTATGTATGACTTCCGCGGTATGAGAAACCGTAATGCTTTTCAGCCGTCGTCTATTATTGTGCCCGCCGTCGATGATGCGGCGATGAACTTCAGTATCCGCCAGACACGCCTGAATTTTTCCATGACGGGAAAAGTCAAGTATTTCGGTGATTTCAGTGCATTGATTGAGTTCGATTTCTCAGGGCCCGACGGCACATCAACCCCACGTTTGCGCCATGCTTGGATAAGCATCGGGCGATGGGATTTCGGGCAATACTGGAGTAATTTTATGGATAGCGATATTTGGCCGAATATTGTCGATGCATGGGGCCCAAATGCTTATTTATGGCGACGGCAGCCACAACTACGCTATACACAGCCGGTAGGTACCCAACATACACTTTCGTTTTCGGTAGAGCAACCGGGTTCGGACGTCACGTTGCCGGCCGATTCGGCATGGATAGTGCGTAATCTCATCCCCGATTTCACGGGCGCCTACACGTTCAAATTCGATAACAGCCGCAGCAATCTTCGTTTCGGGATTTTGCTACATCCCATTACTTACCGCACCACAACCGATAATCGCGTGACAATTTTGGGCGGCGCGTTCAACTTGTCGGGGAATATCCGCACCACAGGAAACGATGCGTTGAAATTTCAAGTATCGTACGGTAGCGGCTATGCCCGTTACAATGAAGATATCGGAGGATTGGGCTACGATGCCATGCCCGACCCGGCGGAGAATTACCGTTTACGTACACTCCCTCAACGATATTTAAGCATTTTCTACGATCGCTGGTGGAGCAAACATTGGAGTTCATCCATCGGCTGGGGCAACATTTGGATTAATCACAATGATTATTTGCAACCCACAGCTATCAAACAAACCAATTATGCTGTGGCAAACCTGCTGTGGTATCCGAACACGTACTTCAAAACGGGAATTGAATTGCTCTATGGTAACCGCATTAACCTCAACGGCGAGCGTGGCGATAATTTCCGGATTCAGTTTACGGCGTTTATCAAGCTGTAGCACATCTCTTGAACCCGCCCGCTGCATTTGAGATAAGGTACTTTGTTCGATGAAATTTACTCATAATGAGTTTTGACTTGTATTCGAATAAGATATTATTTGTAAATTTGAAACTTGGAAAAATGTGAACTTTGCCAATAAAAAAAACAACATTAAAAACCAAAAATTTAAAATTGATTATGACTAATTTTTGCTTTCAAAACCCTACCCGCTTAGTTTTTGGGAAAGGGCAAATTGCGCAGCTTTCTATATTGATTCCGGTTGAAAAAAAAATAATGGTTACTTATGGCGGCGGCAGTGTAAAGAAAAACGGCGTGTACGGCCAAGTGCTTGACGCCTTAAAAAATCATCACACGATAGAGTTTTGGGGCATTGAACCGAATCCGACCGTAGAGACACTACGTAAAGCCATTGTGCAGGGGAAAAAAAACAACATTGACTTTTTGCTGGCCGTAGGCGGAGGTTCGGTGCTCGACGGGACGAAGCTCATTGCTGCCGGCATTTGCCATGAAGGCGATGCATGGGAGATTGTGCTAAAACGGAAAGCCGGGAAAAGTATTCCTTTCGCTTCGGTAATGACGCTGCCTGCTACCGGCTCCGAAATGAATGCCGGCGCCGTGATTTCACGTGCCGAAACACACGAAAAATATGCATTCAACGGTAGTTATCCCGAATTTTCCATCCTCGATCCTGAAACCACTTACTCGCTGCCAACTCATCAAATTGCCTGCGGAATAACGGACGTATTCGTACACGTGCTGGAGCAATATATGACTACCCCCGGCCAGTCGCGCGTCATGGACCGCTGGGCCGAAGGCATTTTACAAACAATACTCGAAATTGCACCGCTCATCCAAAAAAATCCGCACGACTATAACCTAATGTCCGACTTTATGCTTTCGGCCACCATGGCTTTGAACGGATTTACGGCCATGGGTGTTACACAGGATTGGACTACGCACATGATCGGCCACGAACTGACAGCCTTGCATGGCCTTACACATGGCGCGTCGTTAGCCATTGTGCTGGGCGGTACGCTACGGGTATTGAAAGAACAAAAACGCGGTAAATTGTTACAGTACGGCGAACGTATTTTCGGTATCGTTACCGGAAATGATAATGAACGCATAGAGCAGTCCATTACGAAAACCGAATCTTTTTTCCGTTCGCTGGGCTTAGCTACACGCCTTTCGGAAGCAGGCATCGGCAACGATACCATCAACACTATTGCAGAACGCTTCAATAAACTGGCTGTTGCTTATGGCGAAAACCGCAATGTAACGGGCGATGTAGCAAAACAGATTTTATTGACGGTGAAATAAAAACGAATACTCACTATCAACAGGCGTTAATGCGGATAAATAAAGAAATTATGGAAAACAAAAAGAACCTTATGCAGGTATTTCAGGAAGAAGCGCCGGAAGTGGCGCAAGCATTCAACGGGCTGATTCAGGCGGTCAGCGGCATGAAAGCATTAACGCCTAAAATGAAACAACTGATTTATATCGCCATCCGGGCTTCGCAAGGCGAAACCACTGCCGTGACATCACACGTCCCGATGGCAAAACGCGATGGCGCTACCCGCGACGAAATAAAGGAAACCATTGTAATGACTACCACTGTATGCGGCATTAAAGGAGTGGCAAGTTGCCTGGCAGCTGCCTTGGAAGCCTACGATAAAGCATAGAAGTAAAAAGAGGTAACGTAAAAGAATCGACACATATGAAAAAAATAATCGTCGGCATTACCGGTGCAAGCGGCGCCATATACGCGAAATTGTTGTTGGAACAATTAGCGCAGGAAAAAGATACGGAAGTTTCGGTCGTTTTCTCATCGTGCGGCGAGCAGGTTTTCCGGCATGAGTTGGGCGAGGAAGCATTGGCCGCTATTAAATTCCGCCGCTACGCCAACGACGATTTTTCGGCGCCTTTCGCATCCGGTTCTTCCGATACGGAGTGTTTAATAGTAGCGCCGTGCAGCATGGGGACATTAGGACGCATTGCCAACGGCATCAGCAACGACCTCATCAGCCGCACGGCCGATGTGATGCTGAAAGAACGCCGCCAGGTGATTTTAGTAACACGCGAAGCGCCGCTCAACCTGATTCACTTGCGCAACATGGTGCAATTTACCGAAGCGGGCGGCATTATTTGCCCCGCATCGCCTTCTTTATATAGTCGCCCGCAGAATTTTGACGAATTATTTTCTGCCGTCATTCATCGTGTCCTCCAATTAGCAGGATTCGAGTCGAAGGGATTTGTGTGGGGATGACGCAAAAAAAGATTTGACAAATTTCAAAAATTTGTCAAATCTAAAAACTTCGGAACCGGAAGCCTCAAGCGACTTACAGTTTCCGTTTGATTTCTACAATTTCATAGGATTCTATAATATCGCCCACTTTTATATCGTTGAAATTATCAATGTTCAAGCCGCAGTCGTAGCCGCTCTGCACTTCTTTCACATCGTCTTTGAAACGTTTCAGCGAGCCTAAGTGTCCTGTATAGATTACAATGCCGTCGCGGATTACACGGATTTTGCTTTGTCGCGTGATTTTTCCTTCTTTCACCATACAACCGGCTACCGAACCCACTTTCGAGATTTTGAATACCTCGCGTACTTCCACGGAAGAAGTAATCTCCTCTTTCTGTTCCGGCGCCAACATTCCTTCAATACCATCCCTCACTTCGTTGATAGCGTCATAGATAATCGAATAGAGACGGATTTCGATTTCTTCCTGTTCGGCTAACCTACGCGCACTGGCCGAAGGCCGTACTTGGAAGCCGATAATAATAGCATTGGATGCAGCTGCTAATAACACATCCGATTCGGAAATAGCCCCTACCGCTTTGTGGATGACGTTTACGTGTACTTCTTCGGTCGAAAGTTTTATCAATGAATCCGACAAAGCTTCAATAGAACCGTCCACGTCACCTTTCACAATAATGTTCAATTCCTTGAAATTACCGATAGCAATACGGCGTCCGATTTCTTCGAGGGTAATATGTTTGGTGGCGCGCATACCTTGTACGCGCAGCAATTGTTCGCGTTTGTTGGCAATTTCGCGTGCTTCGCGTTCGTCCATCACATTGAATGTTTCACCGGCTGTCGGCGCACCGTTCAAGCCTAATACCGACACGGGTGTCGAAGGGCCCGCCTCCTGCACTTTCTGGCCGCGTTCGTTGAACATGGCTTTCACCTTTCCGGTATAAGTACCGCTCAACATCGAATCGCCCACTCGCAAGGTACCGCCTTGTACTAAAATGGTAGCAATGTATCCACGCCCTTTATCCAACGACGATTCGATAATCGAACCATGCGCCGGTTTATCGGGATTCGCTTTCAGGTCGAGCAATTCCGCTTCGAGCAATATTTTTTCCATCAATTTATCGATGTTTGTCCCGTGCTTGGCATCAATTTCCTGCGATTGGTATTTTCCGCCCCACTCTTCCACTAAATAATTCATGTTGGCCAATTGTTCGCGAATTTTTTCGGGGTTAGCGCCCGCTTTGTCAATTTTATTAATCGCAAAAATCATCGGCACACCGGCTGCCACCGCATGGTTGATGGCTTCTATCGTTTGCGGCATCACCGCATCGTCGGCTGCAATGATAATAATGGCCAAGTCTGTAATTTTAGCACCGCGTGCACGCATGGCTGTAAACGCTTCGTGGCCGGGCGTATCAAGAAATGTGATTTGTTGTCCGCCGGGCAAATGCACGTTGTAGGCGCCGATATGTTGCGTGATACCACCGGCCTCGCCGGCAATCACGTTCGCTTTACGAATATAGTCGAGCAACGATGTTTTACCGTGGTCAACGTGTCCCATCACCGTCACAATCGGCGGGCGCGGATGCAAATCTTCCGGCTCGTCTTCTTCCGGTTTCACGGCGTCCTGAATATCAACGCTCACAAACTCTACCGTATAACCGAATTCTTCGGCCACAACCACCAATGCTTCGGCGTCCAAACGTTGATTGATGGATACCATCAAACCAAGGTTCATACAGGCTTCAATTACTTTCACGGTCGGCACGTTCATCATGTTGGCCAACTCGTTTACCGTTACAAACTCGGTAAGTTTAAGTACGGTGCTTTCCTGTTCCTGCCGTTCCTGTTCTTCGCTGATACGTTGGCTTATCAACTCGCGCTTTTCACGGCGGTATTTCGAGCTTTTGGTTTTTCCTTTTCCTTCGGTCATGCGTGCCAACGTTTCCTTAATCTGGCGTTGTACCGCATCCTCATCTACTTCTTGGCGTACAGGCTTAAATCCTTTTTTCTTCGAATCTTTTGGAGCATCTTTTGCTTTTTCCCGTTTGCTTTCTTTGGCTATATCAATTTTTTCTTTTTTAGGATTGATACGTTCGCGCTTTTTCTTTCCTTTTGAATCGGCAGAGGGCTTCTTTTCAAATTGTGACAAGTCGATTTTTTCCATTTGCACCAATTTCGGGCCTTCTAATTTCGCGACTTTTGTTTCGATATGTTCCGGCTCCGGTAGCCTTTCGCGCATGTCTTCCACAACCGGAAGTCCTTCCGTTGTTGCTTTTTCTACTCCCAATTTCTTTTCTTCTTTTACCGTTGTTAAAAGGGGCCCTTCTGCTTCCTTTTTAGTTTTCTTTATCGGCGGCTCCTCTTTCTTTTCTTTCTTCTTTTTGTCGGGGCGAGTTTTAAAATTGATGTCTTCTAAGTTTATTTTTCCTACAATCTTTACTCCTTCATCTTCTTTTTCTTTCTTCTCTACTTTTGGTTTTTCCTCTACAGGTTCTTCCTTTTTCGGAGATTTTTCTTTTACTTTCTCGACCGTTGATTCCGGAGCCGGCTCTTTTTCTTCCACCGGTTTTTCTACATTTTTTTCGACCGGCTTTTTCTTTCCCGAAAGTGCATCAAGGTCTATTTTCCCTACTAATTTAGGCTTAGGGGGTTCCACCTGTGTCGTTTTAATTAAAATCTCTTCCACCTCTTCCGTTGCTTTCTTCTTATCCTGAACGTCTTCTATCGAAATAGTTTCGGGTTTTTCTTTTACTTTTAGAATAACTTTTCGCGATTCTTCCTTCAATGTCAACTCTTTGCCAAATTCCTTTTGGGCCAACTCATAGGCTTCGGACGGAATTTTGCTATTCGGAGAGGCTTCTACTTCAAAGCCTTTCTTCTTAAGGAATGTAACCAGTGTATCGATACTGATGTTAAACTCCTTTACTACCTTATTAATTCTGACTTCACTCATGTGTTTGTTCCCTTAATTTTTATTTCGACATCTAATTTTCCTTTCGTCAATGCTTATGGACTATTCTTCAAATTCCGATTTCAGGATGCGCAATACTTCTTCCACCGTTTCCTCTTCGAGGTCGGCGCGCTTGCCCAATTCTTCGGCCGGAATAGCCAACACACTCTTAGCGGTATCGCATCCGATAGCTTTCAGGGCATCCAATACCCAAGCTTCTATCTCGTCACTAAATTCATCCAGGCGAACATCTTCTTCATCTTCATCAATGTCGCGATATACATCAATTTCATACCCTACCAACATGCTGGCCAGTTTAATATTTAAACCGCCTTTACCGATTGCCAGCGATACTTCGTTAGGTTTCAAATAAACCCCTACCCGCTTCGTTTCTTCGTTGATTTTGATAGCAGAAATTTTTGCCGGGCTCAAGGCACGGCGAATCAATAATTCGACATTGCTGGTCCAATTGATAACGTCTATATTTTCATTACGCAATTCTCGAACAATTCCATGAATACGCGAGCCTTTCACTCCCACGCAGGCGCCCACCGGATCAATACGGTCGTCATAAGATTCTACGGCTACTTTGGCCCGTTCGCCGGGCACACGTACAATTTTCTTAATAGTAATAAGCCCGTCATAAATTTCAGGAACTTCCTGCTCAAACAGGCGTTCCAGGAAAGTAGAAGCCGTACGCGAAAGAATAATTACCGGAGTGTTATTCTTCATCTCTACTTTTACCACTACAGCACGCACAGTGTCTCCTTTGCGGAAAAAGTCGGACGGAATTTGTTCCGATTTCGGCAACAATAATTCATTACCTTCATCATCTAAAATCAGGACTTCTTTTTTCCACACCTGATACACTTCACCGGTAATAATTTCGCCGACACGTTCCTTATATTTATTAAATAAATTCGCTTTTTCGATATCCATGATACGGCCGGCCAGATTCTGGCGCAACGCCAAAATTCCACGACGGCCGAATTGTGCCACGTCTATTTTATCGGCCACTTCTTCGCCGATTTCAAAGGTGTCATCAATTTTCTGGGCATCTTTCAGCGAAATTTCCGTATTGGAATCTTCCACTTTCTCCACGACTATCCGGTTGCGCAGAATCTCGAAGTCGCCTTTATCAATATTAATCGTAATACTGAAATTATCGGCATTTCCGTACATTTTCGTGAGCAAGCTGCGGAAAACATCTTCCAACACACTCATCATCGTGGGGCGGTCAATGTTTTTCAGTTCTTTAAATTCGGCAAATGTGCTTACTAAATTTAAGCCTTCCATTGTATGTAATTTTTAATGTTTTATTTAAAATCAATATAAGGTTTGGTGCTCTTTATATCGTCCATGCGAAACTCTTCGGTCACCGTTCCCTTTTTTTTACGTTTTTTTCCTTCTTCCGCCTGCATGGTTTCATAGCGCAGGCTCAACTTTTCCGGCGCAGCTTCTACCAGTGTAGCCACTACCTTTTTACCGGAACGCAACAATACTTCCACTTCCTGTCCCACATATTTCAGATACTGCGGAAACACTTGCAGCGGTTGGTCTAAACCGGCCGATGAGACCGTTAATTCGAAATCTTCCTCATCACGGTTGAGCGCCGCTTCAATGGCCCGGCTGATGCCTACACACTGGTCAAGGTCAACACCATGAAGGTTATCCACCATCACTTCGATTTCATTGGCTGCACTCACTTTCACAGACACTAAAAAAGTGTCGCTCTTTTCCAGAAAGTGCGTTACTATTTGTGCTATTTGCTCTTTTGTTATCATATTTTTGTATAAAAGAAGGGGACTACCGTCCCCTCATTTTTCTCGTCAATTTGGCTCAATGATGCTACAAAGGTAGTGAGACTTATCGAATTATCCAAATTTCTCAAAGAAATTCAACAGCAAGAGACTTCGCAAGCATATCATTTATAAGATGCACAAGCCCCCTAAAACGCTGCACGGTGAATAAAATTTTTACAGGCATAGCTGCCTCATAAAAGCAAAATGAGGGCAAATTTACTATTCGGAAAATTCCTTGTATCTTTACAGCATGATTAGTAAGAAAAAAATCATTAACGACCCTGTTCATGGATTTATCGACATTCCGGCAGGGTTGGTGTACGATTTGCTGTCGCATCCTTATTTGCAGCGTTTACGCGATATCAAACAAGCAGGGTTAAGTTATCTGGTATATCCCGGCGCACGGCATTCGCGCCTCAGCCATGCACTGGGCGCTATGCACCTGATGCATCAGGCGGTAGAAGCATTGCGTTCCAAAGGACATGATATTACGGATAAAGAAGCCGAAGCGGCTGCCTGCGCCATTCTGCTGCATGACATCGGGCACGGGCCGTTCAGCCATACATTGGAATCGAGCATTGTACATAATATTTCACACGAAGAAATTTCCATTGCCTTCATGAAACGGTTGAATAAACAATTCAACGGGCAATTGGACACGGCTATCGCCATTTTTGAGAATAGGCATCCCAAAAAATTCCTGCATCAATTAATATCGGGGCAATTGGATGTTGACCGGCTCGACTATCTGCGACGCGACAGTTTTTTCTCGGGTGTGGCCGAAGGGATGATTGGCGTGGAACGCATCATCAAAATGCTCGACGTGGCCGGCGACAAACTGGTGGTGGAGGCCAAGGGCATTTATTCAGTAGAAAAATTCCTTATTTCGCGCCGCTTGATGTACTGGCAGGTTTACCTACATAAAACGGTGATTGCCGCCGACCAGGTGCTTTTGCAAATTCTTCGCCGCGCCAGGAAACTGATGCAAAAAGGGTATGATTTATTTGCCTCGCCGGCATTGGCATTTTTGCTGAAAAACGATGTAACGATAGAAGAATTTGAAACGAAAAATGCACTTGATATTTTTGCCAAGTTAGACGATAGCGACATCACCTGCGCCCTTAAAGTGTGGAGCGCCTGTGACGACAAAATATTGCAAAGCCTTTGCCGTATGCTGATTGCCCGACGCTTATTCAAAATAGAAATACGCGATACGCCTTTCCATCCTTCTGATGTGGAGCAAAAAAAATCGGAAATACAACAACGATTATCGCTGACAGCCGAAGAAACGGATTATTTCGTACAATCGGATTATATTTCGAATAAAGCTTATGACGGAGGTAATGAAAAAATTTTTATCCGCTACAGCAACGGCGAATTGCGCGATATTTACGAAGCCTCGGATATGCTGAGCGCACAAGCGTTTTCCGGTATCACTAAAAAATATTTCCTCTGTTACCCGAAGGCGGATAACGGATTTCAGCTACCGGATACCAGATGATATCCGATATCTACTATCAAAAATCAACTATCTAACATCCATTATCATTCAACATTAAGAAGAATATGAATTTCACCGCAAGCACTTTAGCCGACTATCTACACGGCACGATTGAAGGAAATCCCGAAGCCAGCGCATCGACATTTGCACGCATTGAACAGGGCAGGCCCGGCACGGTCTGTTTCTTGGCCAATCCCAAATACGAACAGTACCTCTACACCACCAAAGCATCCATTGTGCTGCTCAACCGTTCGTTCGAGCTGAAGCAACCGGTTTCCTGTACCCTTATTAGGGTTGATAATGCTTACGAAAGTATTGCCGCGCTGCTCGATTTATACAACTCCCTCAAAACATTCCACAAAAAAGGAAGGGCATGGAGCGCCAAAATCGCATGGAGCGCCAAAGTCGGAAAAGGTTCGTGGGTGGGTTCGCATGCTTATATCGGAAGCAAATCGAACATCGGGAAAAATTGCAAAATATTCCCGCAAGTATATATCGGCGATGGCGTTACGGTGGGCGATAATTGCATGTTCTATCCGGGCGTACGCATTTACCAAGGATGCCGCATTGGCGATAATTGTATCATCCACTCCAACGCTGTGATTGGGTCCGACGGTTTCGGCTTTGCCCCAACGGCCGATGGCAGTTACAAGAAAATTCCACAGATGGGAAACGTTATCCTTGAAGATAATGTGGAAATCGGCGCTAACACGGTGGTTGACCGCGCGACGATGGACTCGACGATTATTCGCAAAGGGGTGAAATTAGACAATTTGATTCAGGTGGCGCACAATGTGGAAATCGGCGAAAATACAGTGATTGCCGCACAAACAGGCATTGCCGGTTCTACCAAAATAGGAAAACAATGTATGTTCGGCGGACAAGTCGGCGTTGCCGGACATATTACCGTGGCCGACGGCACACAATCCGGCGCACAAGCGGGGATTAGTTATACGGTTAAAGAGCCGAGTCAAACCATTATCGGCTCTCCTGCAATTAATGCGGCTACTTATTTCAAGGCCTATGCCCTGTTCCGCAAATTACCCGACTTCGTAAAACGCTTGGAAAGTTTGGAGAAAGCGCAGAACAGTAAATAGCAGGAAGTGGCAAAACACCGTCATTGCAAAGAGGTTGAAAAGCGGAAAAGCAATCTATGTTTAAGGATAAGATTGCTTGCTTGCACTTGTAATGACGCATCCGAAGAAAACGCCACCTCATCACCAATATCCCTCAATCACTTATTATTCAGCAAAATGGAAGGCTATAGCTGCTATTCCATTTTTTTTACATAATTTTGCGGATTATTGCCTAATAAAGTTTAACATGCAATTAAAACAGCAAACACTTAAAAAAGAAGTTTCTTTCAAAGGCCAAGGACTGCATACGGGGCTCCATTCGGAAATGACTATATGCCCGGCAGCAGCTAATCATGGTATTAAATTCCAACGCATAGATTTACCTAACCAACCGATTATTGATGCCGTGGCCGACAATGTCACGGCTACAGCGCGTAGCACTACATTAGAAAGCAATGGTGTGAAGATAAGCACCATCGAGCATCTCATGGCGACGTTATTCGGCTTAGAAATAGATAATGCATTGATAAAAGTAAATGCCCCCGAATTGCCGATCTTGGATGGAAGCGCCCGTTTTTATGCGGAAGAAATCCTGAAGGCCGGTATCCGGGAACTGGACGAAAAACGGTATATCTACGAGATAAAAGAAAAATTAGTTTATCGCGACGAGGCAACGAATAAAGAAATTGTCCTCCTTCCTTATGATGACTTTAGTGTCGATTTAATGATTGACTACAACTCACATGTGGTAGGTAATCAATACGCACGGCTCAACAGTTTGGATGAATTTGCCGAACAAATAGCTTCTTGCCGCACCTTCGTGTTTTTTCATGAACTGGAGCCGCTGTTCAAGAACAATCTTATCAAGGGCGGCGATATGGAAAACGCCATTGTGATTGTAGAAAATCCTGTTCCGCAGGAAGAGCTCGACCGCGTGGCTTCATTATTTAATAAACCGAAAGTCGAACGTGTTCCGGCCGGCTATTTAAATAATTTGGAACTACGCTTCCCTAATGAAATAGCACGCCACAAATTGCTTGATTTAATGGGTGATTTCGCCTTAATCGGATTCCCGGTTAAAGGTAAAATTATTGCTACGAAACCGGGGCATCAAATCAACACCTTGGTTGCAAAGGCAATACGTAAGTTGGCAAAAAAAGAAGCGCTGCGGCCTATTGCTCCCCGCTATAATCCAAACGAAGAACCACTGATTGATATCAACGGCATCAAAAAATTATTACCGCACCGCCCGCCGTTCTTATTAGTGGATAAAATTATTCACCGGTCAACCGATTGTGTAATCGGCGTCAAAAATATAACGATGAACGAACCGTTCTTCGTAGGGCATTTTCCTGAAGAGCCTGTTATGCCGGGCGTGCTAATGGTAGAAGCCATGTCGCAAGTAGGGGGTATTTTAGTGCTGGGCAGTGTTTCCGACCCTGAAAATTACTCCACTTATTTCATGAAAATTGATAATGTGAAATTCAAACGGAAAGTTGTTCCGGGCGATACATTAGTAATGAAACTTGAACTTATGGAACCCATCCGCCGCGGTATTGTATCGATGCAAGGACAAATATTCGTAGGCGATACCTTAGCCGTAGAAGGCGAAATGATGGCGCAAGTGATAAAAAACAAAGGATAATAAAACTCTCAATATGGAATTAAGAAACATACATCCAAATGCCAAGTTGGGCAAAAATGTAACGGTGGAACCATTTACCACTATTGCCGAGCATGTGGAAATCGGAGAAGGAACTTGGATCGGTCCGAATGTGACCATTATGGATTATGTAAAAATCGGGAAGAATTGTAAAATATTTCCCGGGGCTGTAATTGGGGCAGAACCTCAAGATTTGAAATTCCAAGGAGAAATAACCTACGTAGAAATTGGCGATAACACCACGTTACGTGAATATGTGACCGTCAACCGCGGCACAGCTGCCAGTGGAAAAAATGTAACAAAGGTGGGTAACAACTGCCTGCTGATGTCATATGTACATATCGCCCATGACTGCCGTGTAGCCGATAATGTAGTGATGTCGAGTTTTGTCGGCTTAGCCGGCGAAGTAGAGGTAGATGAGCATGCCATTATCGGAGGTTCGTCGGGAGCGCATCAATTCACCCGTATTGGCGCTCATGTGATGATTTCCGGCG
This sequence comes from Bacteroidales bacterium, assembly GCA_031551045.1. Taxonomy (GTDB): domain Bacteria; phylum Bacteroidota; class Bacteroidia; order Bacteroidales; family UBA932; genus JAVBOD01. Next base: position 1,776 of record JAVBOD010000082.1, on the reverse strand, counting down.
GCTCCATGTTCAGTAAAGATGTTCCCCCTTATGCATTAGCCGGACGCCGCCCTTTAGCGTTTGGAGGCGTAAACATTATAGGGCTTCGCCGCCGTGGATTCAGCAATGAGAAAATTACAGAAATCAGCAATATCTATAAAGTAATTTACCAAAGCGGGCTTAATATTTCGGATGCCTGTAATAAGGTAGAAGCCGATTTTGCCCCATCTTCCGAACGAGATACGATTCTCTCTTTTATCCGCAGCTCCAAGCGGGGAATTATTAAGAGTGTGGCTGACGGCTTAAATGAAGAAGATTAAGGTAGCGAACAAGATAACAAAAAAATCCCCAGCATGAATTGCCGGGGATTTTTTGTTTTACCGCATGGCCTCTACTTCGGCCACTCGCTTCGGAAGCGCTTTCCCTAACTGACGGGCGCCGGTTTCGGTAATCACAAAGTCTTCTTCGATACGGATACCTCCGAAATCTTTGTATTTTTCCAGCGCATCGTAATTGAGGAATTGTTCGAAGCGTTTTTCGGCTCTCCACATGTCCATCAATTCCGGAATCATATACACACCGGGCTCTACCGTGAGCACAAAGCCTGTCTCCAGCGGACGCGCCAAGCGTAATGATTTTATACCAAAGCGCGTGCTTTTCGGTTCGCCATTGTAGCCCACCCACACTTCGCCGAGGTTTTCCATGTCGTGCACATCCATACCCATCATGTGGCCCAAGCCGCATTGGAAAAACATAGCCACCGCGCCCACGTTCACCGCTTCGTCAATGTCGCCTTTCATCAGCCCGATGGATTTCATGCCTTCGCCGATTACTTTGCAGGCAAGGTTGTAAACATCGCGATAGGGTTTTCCGGGTTTCAGCGCTGCCACGGCTTGCGTGTGTGCATCGAGTACAATTTCGTAAACGGTTTTTTGGCGGTCGGTGAATTTTTTGCCCACCGGAATGGTCGAAGTCAAATCGCCGCAATAGTGATTCGCCGTTTCGGCGCCGGCATCCAGCAAAAACATATCGCCTTCTTTCAGCGTATTGCCATGATAGTGATTATGAAGCGTTTCGCCATGCACGGTTGCAATTACCGGGAACGATAAGTTGCCTCCATGGCGCATGGCCACTTCGGTAACGGCGGCGGCAATTTCTTCTTCTTTCATGCCCGGGCGCGCCATACGCATGGCCGTGAGGTGCATTTCTGCCGAAGTAAGCGCCGCTTTATTGATTTCGGCTATTTCTTCCGCCGACTTGTAGTTCCGTTGATTGACTACGGCCTTGATAAAGTCCACCGACACTCCGGCCGTTTGCTGTGCAATAGGAATATTCAGCAAATCCAGCAATTTCACATTATGTTCGGCGCGGTAGGGCGGCAAGTAATGTATCTTTTGTCCCTTTGCCGTAGCGGCTTTCAGGTAGGCGCCCAACTCTTTCGCCGGTTGTGTGAGCGAGATGCCCACCCGGTCGCTTTTCTCTTTAATAGTAGGTTGCGTGCCCATCCACACAATCGCATCGATGGTCAATTCGTCGCCGAAGATAATTTCTTTATCGGCGTCAATATCAATAATGGCCGACAAACCGGCATAGTCCGAACCGAAGAAATATAAAAATGTAGAATCCTGGCGGAAGTGATAGGTATTATCGGCATAGTTCATCCCGCATTCGTCGTTGCCGAAGAACAGCAAAATTCCCGAGCCTACGTCTTTTTTCAAGCGGGCTCTTCTATTAATATACGTTTCTTTTGTAAACATAAGCATTACATTTTAATTGATTAGTAATTGTACAAATATA
>JAVBOD010000040.1:0-32149 GCA_031551045.1 Bacteroidales bacterium | reverse complement strand
TGGAAGACGGCAAATACATTTGCGGATGGGCGGTCGAGAAGATGAGCAAGTCGATGTACAACGTGGTGAATCCCGATATGATTTGCGAAAATTATGGCGCCGATACGTTGCGTATGTACGAAATGTTCCTCGGCCCGCTGGAACTCTCAAAACCGTGGGATACCAACGGAATCGACGGCGTGCACCGTTTCCTGAAAAAATGCTGGCGCTTATTTTTCAATGGAGAAACATTTATTGTGAGTGATGAACCTGCCACCCCGCAAGAGTTGAAAACACTGCATAAACTGATTAATAAAATACAAACCGATATCGAAAATTTTTCGTTCAACACCTCGGTAAGCGCGTTTATGATTGCCGTAAATGAACTTATGGATATGAAATGTAACAAGCGTGCCATATTGGAACCGCTTACTATTTTATTGTGCCCCTTTGCACCGCACATTTGTGAAGAGCTGTGGGAAAAACTGGGGCATACAAGCAGTATTGCTTTAGCTGCTTTTCCCGTATATGAAGAAAAATATACGGTTGAAAACAGTTTTGAATACCCCGTATCGTTCAACGGAAAACTGCGTTTCAAAAAAGAATTACCCTTGGGTATTTCGGCCAAAGAAATTGAAGAAGCCGTGCTTGCCGACGAACAATCCGCCAAATATTTGGAAGGCAAAGCCCCGAAAAAGGTAATTGTCGTGCCGGGAAAGATAGTGAATATTGTAGTGTAGTTAATATGGACATCTTTCTACTCATCATTGCCATTCTTTGCCTGCTCATTGGACTTGTGGGTTGCATCCTGCCGATGCTGCCCGGCCCGCCGGTAAGTTGGTTGGCGTTGCTGTTTCTTAAATTTACACACTTCGGTGTGGAAATGTTGTGGAAATGGCTTATTATTTTTGCGGTAGTTGTTATTCTTTTTACCATATTGGATTATGTGGTTCCGGCTTGGGGCACAAAAAAATTCGGCGGCACGCGGGCCGGAGCATTAGGCGCTACCCTGGGATTGGTCGCCGGCTTATTCTTTTCGCCTGTCGGCATTATGGTGGGGCCGTTCGTTGGCGCGCTTATCGGAGAATTGATTGCCGGACGGTCGGGCGAACACTCGTTCCGGGCGGCATTCGGCGCGTTCATTGGTTTTCTCTTCGGCATAGGCTTAAAACTTATCGTATGTGCATGGATAACGGTGTATTTTTTTGTTATTCTTTTCTAAGCCGAATGTTAAATTTTAAATAATATAACAATCTGTTCATACTCAGTTCTTATTTAGGAACGAAATTTGCCTCTGTAATGTTAAATTATGGAAACAAACTCAGTCATTGGCTTATTTAGTGAGGTGTATCCTCCGATTATGGACGGTGTAGCTATCGCCGTGCAAAATTATCACGAATGCTTAGTCCGGAAAGGTGTAGGCAATGTTGTGATAACGCCCTCTTTCCCGAACAGTGCGGTGGACGATAAGCCGGAAGTTCTCCGTTATTTTTCAATTCCCAGCATCGTTCGCCCGCCGTACCGTGTTGGCTTGCCCGATGTGGATTATCCGTTTCATAAAAGAATACAGCCCCTTTGTTTTTCCATAATGCATACGCATTCTCCGTTTTCGTCGGGGCGTTTGGCATTAAAAATAGCCAGAAAACAAAATATTCCCTTGATAGCAACTTTTCATTCGAAATACCGCGATGATTTTGCCCGTTACATAAAAAGCAAATGGATACTGGATAGAGTGGTGAAAAACATCACGGATTTCTACAATGCGGCCGACGAAGTGTGGGTGCCGCAGGCATCGGTAAAAGAAGTGCTGCGCGAATACGGTTATAAGGGGCCTATTGAAGTGGTCGAAAACGGGACCGATTACACTCCGCCGGCAAATATGCCGCAAGTAAAATATGAGAGCCGCGCAAAACTCGGCATTCACGACGATGATTTACCGGTGTTATTATACGTGGGACAACATGTATGGGAAAAAAATTTACATTTTGTACTCGAGATATTGGAGCGTTTACAAGAAACGCCTTTCAAAATGTTTTTTGTTGGCGAAGGCTATGCCCGTGCACAAATGATGGATTTTGTGGAAGAACGGGGCTTGGCCGGCAAGGTTACTTTTACTGGGGTGGTGCGCGACCGCGAAGCGCTTAAACAATATTACGCTGCGGCTGATTTGTTCTTATTTCCATCACTCTACGACAATGCCAGCTTGGTATTGCGCGAAGCCGCCGCTTTTCATACTCCGGCTATTATTTTAAAGGAAAGTACGATTGCCGAAGTGGTGCGCCACAATTATAACGGATTTTTGTCGGAACCCGATTTAGCCGCTTTTACGTTCGATGTGAAGACAATAATGACCAACAAATTATTGTTGTCACACGTGGGAAAAGCAGCCTCCCAAACACTCACCCGCACCTGGGATAATGTGGTGGACGAAGTGATTGACCGCTACAAACACCTTCAACTGCGCAAAGCTCAAAACAGTGTTGTAATAACAAAAGAAACATTGAAAAAAGAGCTGGGCTTACATTCTAATCAGACAAGAACAACTAAGCAGTCATTTGCCGGAGCGATAGAAATGTAGCAACAAAGGTCATCTTTTGTTTTGCCGATTGCGCAAAAATCACTAAACTTGCGCGATTTTTTGAGAAACAACAAACAGATGAAATCAAAGATTTTTTATGAAATAAAGTCTTATATCATCATGACTATCGGTCTGGTGATATTTGTTTTTGGATGGACCGCTTTTATTATTCCCTGTGAAATTGCCGGCGGCGGCGTTAGCGGTTTGTCATCGGTAATATATTATGCCACGGGCTTTCCGGTAAGTTATTCCTATTTTCTTATTAACCTGGTGCTGTTGGTTATTGGCTTCATGATATTAGGAAGCGGTTTTGGAGTGAAGACGCTTTATGGAATCGGAGTGTCGAGTTTATTATTTCAGTTTTTACCGCAAATAGTTCATTGGACGACCGATATCAATAGCGATTTGATGAACACCGTGATCGGCGCTACGCTCAGCGGTTTCGGCATCGGCTTTGTGATTCAGCAAGGAGGCAGCACCGGCGGGACGGACATTATTGCACTGATAGTGTCGAAATTCCGCAACGTGTCGATGGGGCGCGTGTTCTTGTATTGCGACGTGGTCATCATCAGCTCGGTATATTTCTTGCCGGGGAAAACGCTGGAAAACGTAATGTATGGGTTTGTGGAAATGGCGGTATTTGCCTATGTGATTGACATGGTGCTGTCCGGTGAAAAACGTTCGGTGCAGATACTCATTTTCTCGCAACGCTACGCCGAAATTGCCGACCGCATTAATACGGAGCTGCAACGTGGTGTCACGGCATTGAACTCTGTGGGCTGGTACACTAAAGAGGAAAACAAAGTACTCATCATCGTTATACGTAAAAGCGAAGCTAATAAAATATACCGCATCATTAAGGAAACAGACCCGCATGCGTTCATGTCGGTCTCGAATGTGACGGGAGTATTTGGCGAAGGATTTGAAACAATAAAAGCAAACAAACCATTATGGAACAAAAAGCGGCTTGGAAAAAAATCGTAAAAGAATATGCACTCATTACTTTCGGGCTGTTTCTATACACCTTTGCGTGGACGGCATTCCTCATCCCGAATGAAACGATAGGCGGCGGCGCTACCGGTGTGGCGACCGTGCTGTACTACATTTCGGGGAAACACATTCCGGTGAGTGTCGGATTCTTTGTGCTGAACGGAATCTTAGTGTTGATCGGTATCCGCGTACTGGGAAAAAGTTTCGGCATAAAAATTATTTTCGGCATCATTGTCACTTCACTATTCTTGTTGCTTCCCGAGCCGCATTTGATTACCGACTCGTTCCGTCCCGAAGATAAATTGCTCACCGCTATTATTGGAGGAATTCTAAGCGGGATTGGTATTTGTATCGCTTTGCAGCAAGGTGGCGGCGCCGGCGGCACCGATATTGTGGTGATGATAATGAACAAGTACCGCAGCGTCTCTCCCGGGCGGATTTACCTGTACTGCGACTTGGTCATCATAGGCTCTTCGTTTTTTATTAACTGGGATTTCCGGACTATTATTTACGGTTATGTGGTAATGGCGGTGTTTTCTTATACGGTCGATTTGTTTCTGTCGGGCGCCAAACAATCGGTGCAAATGTTTATTTTCTCCAAAAAATACCCGCAAATTGCCGACCGGATTACGAGAGAAACAGGCCGCGGCGTAACGGTAATCAACGGACAAGGCTGGTACACGAAAGAAGACGGCAAAGTGTTGATGACTGTGGCGCGCAAAGTCGATCAAAACAGTATATACCGTATTGTGCGCGAAGAAGACCAGGATGCGTTTATTTCCGTGAATTCCGTGATGGGCGTTTACGGAAAGGGTTTCGAGCAGATAAAAGGGCCGAAGAAATAACTATTGCGCAATAAACCGGTACACAATATTACCTTTTTGCGGGTCGGACGCTCCGGAATCTACGGAAAAGCGCGACAACAGCGCGGCACGGATAGCCGCTTCGTGTAAACAGGTATTATTGGCCGATACATTCGTTTGAATAGTAGCTCCCGTCACGCGTCCCTGGCGGTTTACTTCAATCGTTACCGTCACATCGCCGCCGCCGTCGCATTGATATACCGGCACCGGCAACCGGACGGCTTTCCGCCCGCCGAGATTGTACGACATGACCGACGGCCCTTTATAGGCCTCTGCTTTCTTTCCGGACGACGGTTGCTGCAACATGCCCGGCTCATCGCCTTGCACTACCTGCTCGTTTTGCATCCGTTCTCCCTGCCCACTTTGCCCGCCTTGAGCGTTCCGTGCGGCATCCAACCTGTCTTGTACCCGTTGTGCTTCGTCATATAGGTCTTTTGCATTCGTGTTACGGTCGTCGCGCAACGCTCCCGAAGGCGAAGCATCAAGGGCAATGTTGCGCAGTTCTTGTTGGGACTGTCGGCTATTGCTGCCGGCCAACAAGGCATTTACTTCGTCCTGTGCCGTTTTCTTCAACTGTTCCAGCCTGTCGATCTGTTCTTCGATATGTGCTATCTCTGTATTCGAGAAATCAATGACAACGACAGGTTCATTTATCAAAGCATCGATTTTGGTAAGCATCAACACGGCCAGTACAAGTAGATGAAACATAATGGTGGCGTAAATTCCTATTTGATGCCGGCGTAAAAAACCGCGAAAAGATATTTTTTCGTCACTAAACACTCGTTACATTTATATAAGTTTATCAAAACCGGAAGCAAAGGTAGGTGATTTTTGGAAACATGCCAAAAGCCACACTTTTCCACACTATTTGCAACAAGGGCGAGGGAAAAATATTATTGCAACGATTTTGAGATAGAACAAGGAAGTCCCATGATTCTTTAATCTTGATTCAGAGGGAAATATTGTGTGGAATAATTTTTGTACATTTGTAAGAGTTTAATTCAATCACTGAATGGAATACATTGGTATCATACCGGCACGTTTTGCCTCTACGCGCTTTCCCGGAAAGCCTTTGGCCGATATCGGAGGAAAGCCGATGATTCAACGGGTGTATGAGCAGGCACAGAAAGTATTTCCCTTTGTGTATGTGGCAACAGACGATGAACGTATCCGGCAAGCCGTAGAAGCTTTCGGAGGAAGGGTCGTGATGACTTCGCCCAATGCCAACAGCGGAACCGACCGTTGTGCAGAAGCTATTACGAAGATTCAACTCGATTTGGGAGAAACAGTCGAAATTGTTGTAAATATACAAGGCGATGAACCTTTTATTTCACCCGAACAATTAAAAGAGGTATTGTATTGTTTTGATACGCCCGAAGTCCAAATTGCGACATTGGCCAAACAGTTTACAGAAGGAGAAGATATTTACAACCCCAACCATGTGAAAGTTGTTTTTTCCGCTGAAAAAGATGCTTTGTACTTTAGCCGCTCTGCTATTCCCTACATTCGAGACAAGCAACATACAACAACAGAGCAATCTCTTTTTTACAAGCATATCGGGTTATATGCCTATCGCACGGAAGTGTTGAAACAGCTGGCTCGCTTGCAGCCATCGGCCTTGGAGCGAATCGAATCATTAGAGCAATTACGTTGGTTAGAAAATGGCTACAGGATAAAAATCGCTATTACACAACACCTTACGTTTTCGGTAGATTGCCCCGATGATATTGAAACCTTGAGGGAGAAAGGATTTTTCTAAGATTTCTTTGCTTTTTTAATAACTTGTTTATATCTTTGTATCTTAAATTTAACAACACAATAATAACACAAAAATACAGACTTATGAAAAAAAATTTACTAGGCTTAGCGCTTATGGCTTTAGCCGCATTTACGATGGCTTCCTGCTCGAATCCCACAAGGATGGCAAAAGAAGCCGAAAAAGTGAGTTACAAATGTGACCCTCAAGTATTAGAATGTCGTGCTGATGTTATTGAAGCACGCTATACCTTGACTTTCCCCGACAAATATTTTCATCCGAAAGGCATTGTAGAAGTAGTTCCTGTATTGGTATATGAGGGTGGCGAAGAAGCTTTCTCATCACTTTGGTTACAAGGCGAAAAGGTGAAAGAAAATTACACCGTAATACCTGCTACCGGAGGAAGTATTTCACAAGCTGTAAAATTCAACTATAAAGAAGGAATGCAGGTAGCTCATTTGGAATTACGCGCTACTGTTCACTACAAAGAAAAAACATATCCATTCCTTGTAAACTATAAAGTTGCCGATGGTACGAACATCACCTACAAATTAGTACAATGGGATGCCACTCAAATGGGTACTACCGTGTTGGCCGCTAATAACTACCAGAAAGTAATTCCCCGCACGAAAGAAGCTCAAATCAAATATATGATTAACAACGCTACCGTTCGTCCTGCCGAATTGAACAAAGCTGATATTAAAGAGCTGAACAATTTTATTGCTGCTGTTGACCAAGATGCTAAATTACAAGCAAAAGAAACAAAAATTATTGCTTATGCTTCACCCGACGGCCCGCTTGCATTGAACGAAAACTTATCGGCTCACCGTGGCAAGACGGCTACTTCTGCATTGGATAATGCTACTAAAAAAGTAAAAACAAAAGCTCCGGTAAATGTAAGCCATATTTCTGAAGACTGGGACGGCTTGCGCGAAATGGTTGCCGCTTCCGATATGCAAGACAAAGATCTGATTTTGCGCGTGCTTTCTATGTACAGCGACCCTGTAGTTCGTGAAAAAGAAATTAAAAACATGTCGGCTGTTTACAAAATTTTGGCTGATAAAATTCTTCCCGAATTACGTCGTGCACGTATGATTGCTTCTGTTGACTATGTTAACTTTACCGATGACGAATTACGCGGTTTTGTAACGGGCAACAATATTGAAGGACTGGATGCAGAAGCTTTGTTATATGCTGCTACATTGGTTAACGATGACGCCGCTAAAATCACCTTGTACTCAAAAGCCGGCGAAAAATACAACGACTATCGTGCATACAATAATCTTGCATGTGTTTATTTGAAACAAAACAAAACCGCCGAAGCAAAAGCTGCCTTGGCAAAAACCAGCACAAAAGACAATGTAGTGAAAAACAACCAAGCTGTAGTGGCTTTGCGCGAAGGTAACTATCCGGAAGCAACTCGTTTGTTCAACGAAGTAGGTAGTGCACAAGCAAATGCCGGTTTAGGAGCTATTGCTATCATCCAAGGCAACTACAACGACGCAGTGAGCAAACTGAATGGCACCGGTTCATTCAACGAAGCATTGGCCAATGTATTGACCGGTAACCTGAGCAAAGCAAAGAGCATTTTGAATAATGGTCAAAATGATACAGCTGTGGCTGCTTACTTGAAAGGTGTAATTGCTGCCCGCGAAGGTTCAAGCAACGATGTTGTTTCGAACTTGAAGACAGCTTTTGCTAAAGATAGCAAGTTGGCTACCCGTGCTGCTAAAGACATCGAATTGGTTAAATTCAGAGGTTCTTTCTAAACGTTGTAAGATAGAAAAAATTAAAAGCCACCTTCCGAGGTGGCTTTTTTATTGGGATACAATGAAAATTTATCTTGTCAGCATTTTCAATCCGTGTTTATTGATAAGGGTAATTTGCTTGCGCTGCACGCTGATGAGCCCTTCGTCTTCCATTTCTTTCAAAGCGCGGGCCAACGACGGGCGCGCCACGCCGAAATAATCGGCCAGCGTTTGTTGTGTTTCTTGTATATGAATCATACTTGCATCGGCCGTGGGCAAATGATTCAGCAACCACTCGGCAATCTTGCTTTTGATGGTTTTGAATGTAAGAAACATAATTTTATCCGAGAGAAACTTGCTGCGTGACGAAATAACACGTAAAAAATTCTGCAACACTGTTTTGTTTTGTTGCAACATATCCGTGAAAGCCGGCTGAGCGATAAATAAAATGTGCGTGTCTTCCAACGCCATCACATTCACCGGGAATTCGTTTTGCTCGGCGTACAAAAAGGCCGGCGCAATCGGGCGTGGAGCCGGAATATCTTCAATCACAATCATTTTCCCGGCCTCGTCTATCATTTGCCCCTGCACTTTTCCTTGTGCCACAATCAGCAGATGCGTGCAGGTTTCGCCGCGCAGGGCAACCATGGCGCCCTGCGGAAACGAGCGCAGCTTTGCAAGGCTCTGCTGCAACAAGGCGTCTATTTCCTGCGGAGCAAGTCCTTTAAATAGCGGGCAAGCGGTGAGTATTTCTAATTCCATGATGTAGAAAATAATGTTATTCGGCGCTATCTAACAATTTATTCAACTCGCGTTCAAGCTGTTTTTTGTCGGGCAGATAAAGCTGATACTTGCTCACAAATAATTGGCTATTGATACTTTCAGTTGCATATTCCACTAAAATATGATTTTTGTATGCTCCTAAAACTATTCCAATAGGCTCGTTATCTCCTTCTGTGTTTTCTTCCCTACGGAAATAATTGAGATATAAATTCATTTGCCCAACATCTTGATGTGTTACCTCTCCGCGTTTTAGATCTATCAGTACAAAACATTTCAAGATACGATGATAGAAAACGAGATCCACATAGAAATGATTTCCCCCGAGTGATATTCTGTATTGCTTTCCGATAAAGGCAAATCCTTTACCTAACTCCAATAAAAAATGTTGTAAATTCGAAATAAGTTTTTCTTCCAATTCACTTTCAAAATATTGGTAATTTTGCGGAATATTTAAAAATTCTAATACGTATGGGTCTTTTAGAATATCTTCAGCTTTTTGTATTTCCTGTCCTTTTTCAGAAAGCTTTAATATGCCTTCCCTGTCGTGGCTTAAAGCCAAACGATGAAACAACATACTTTTCATTTGTCGTTTGAGTTCCCTGACACTCCAATTTTCTTTCTCGCATTGTTTGGTGTAAAAGCTGATCTCAAGATCATTCTCTGATTTTAGAATTTCAATGTAATGGCTCCAACTCAGGTTGAATAGTGGGACATCACTATATTCCGCCCCGAATTGTCCGGACGGTGTCTGGATTTTTGGGAAACGAATGTAAAATTGTCTGATTTGAAATATATTAGAGCGTCCGAAACCCTTTCCGTAGAGCCGTGTAAGGTCGTTGGAAAGTTGATCCAAAAGATTACTTCCATAATCTGCTTTTTCTCTTCCGCCCTGTTCAAATTCTACAATATGCCGTCCGATAAGCCAATAAGTTTGCACCAACAACGTGTTTACCGATTGGGCAACTTGTTCCCGGCTTTTTTGCAGTAAACTCCCTATTTCGTGAATTAAATGGGTATATTTTGATGTTTCAATGTTCATCTTTTTTTAATATTTGATTCAAAGATAGCTAAAAAGTTGCGGCTTTCTATCTATTTTATGATCGGAGGTTCTTTCGCCTATCTGCGAAACAGTGTGGGAAAATATTTTTTTGGCATTTGTAACCTATGTTACATTTTGTGGAAGGACGCGCTTGTACTTTTGCATCGTCAAAAAGAAGAAAATGATGAAACGTACCATTATCAAAATAGATGAAAACGTGTGCAACGGTTGCGGTAATTGCGTTGCCGGATGTCACGAGGGAGCCTTGCAACTCATCGACGGAAAAGCCGTAATGATTTCCGATTTGTATTGCGACGGATTGGGCGCTTGTATCGGCGAATGCCCCGTGGGCGCTATTACGTTGGAAGAACGCGAAGCGGAAAAATACGACGAAATAGCCACCCTGAAACGGATGTTGCCGCGTGGCGAAAAAGTAGTGTTGGCGCACTTAAAGCATATGAAAGACCACAACCAGCACGAGTGGCTGAAGCAAGGCGTTGAATACCTGCAATCTCAAAACAGTAAAATTCCATTAGACATGTTTATAGAAGAAAATAAAAAACAAAAAACAGCATCGCAACCCGAACCGGCGTTGCCCTGCGGTTGCCCGGGCTCGATGGCGCGTTCGTTCGACACAAAAGATGATGCCACTGATGATGTGCGCGACACGCCGTCGGCTTTGCGGCAATGGCCGGTGCAATTGCATCTGCTCTCGCCCTTGGCGCCGTATTTAAAAAAATCCGATTTGCTGCTGGCAGCCGATTGCACCGCATTTGCATTGGGAAATTTCCACCAGAGGTTTCTGAAAGGAAAATCGCTGGCTATCGCCTGTCCCAAGCTCGACAGCAACCAAGACCTCTATGTGGAAAAATTAACCGCCATGATAGACGAAGCGGAAATCAACACCCTCACGGTGGCCATTATGGAAGTGCCTTGCTGCGGAGGTTTGCTCTATTTGGCTAAGAAAGCGCGCGATTGGGCGCACCGCAACATTCCTATAAAGCTCATCATGGTAGGCGTTCAGGGAGATATATTAAAAGAAGAATGGGTGTAGTAGCGGGGGCGTAACATGTTACGCCTGCTATAATGAATGCGAGGGATTTTCGGAACAAAAGCCGCCTAAAATAGCAGCGCAATTATAAAATAAACGGAATAAGAAATTTAATTTAAAAATTACAGTCGCAGCCCTGTTGTTAAAGACTGGACAAGCTCGCCGGGGAGCGGGTTGGGGGCTTTAAATTATGGAAAAAATGTTTTGTTTTCAATGTCAGGAAGCGGCCAAGGGATTTGGTTGTACCTTAAAGGGCGTATGCGGGAAAGATGATGAAACCGCCAACGCGATGGACGTATTATTGTTTGTCACACGCGGTGTAGCCGCCGCCGGCGATGCATTTATTAAAAAAGGCTTGTGCAAAGGCGAAAAATTAACGGCTTTCGTGATAGACGCGTTGTTCTCGACCATTACCAATGCAAATTTCGATAAGCAAAGTATCGAAGCACGCATTGTAAAAGGCTTGGAGTTGCGCTCCAAACTAATAGAAGAAGCTAAAAAGGAAGGACTGCAATTGCCGAATATTCCGGAGTTGACGCAATCCGTAAAAATCGGCGATTACACGATAAGCCCTGCTTTTGCAAGTGTGTTGCGGGAAACGAATGAAGATATCCGCTCGCTTAAACAATTGATAACCTACGGTGTGAAAGGAATGGCTGCTTATGCGGAACATGCTGCCAACCTTGGCTTCACGAAGGATGAACTCGGCGCTTTTCTGCTTCATTCGTTAGCTGAAATTACGCGCCCCGATATTACGGCCGATGAATTGGTAGCGCTGACGCTTGAAACCGGAAAATTCGGGGTAGAGGCGATGGCGTTGCTCGACAAGGCAAATACTACGCGCTACGGAAATCCCGAGATTACGAAAGTGAATATCGGCGTGCGCAACAATCCCGCCATCCTGATCAGCGGGCACGACTTGAAAGACATGGAAGAACTGTTGGCGCAAACCGAAGGAACGGGCGTTGATGTATATACGCACAGCGAAATGTTGCCGGCCAACTATTATCCGGCATTCAAGAAATACAAGCACTTTGTGGGCAACTACGGGAATGCCTGGTGGCGCCAACGCGAGGAATTTACTTCGTTCAACGGCCCGGTTTTATTTACCACCAACTGTATTGTTCCGCCCTTGGCCGGCGCTTCGTATGCCGACCGGATTTACACGACGGGCTCCGCCGGATTGCAGGGCGCTAAACACATCCCTGCCCGCGAAGAAGGAAAAGTAAAAGATTTCTCGGAAATCATCGCACATGCCAAACGTTGCGCTGTTCCTACGGAAATAGAAAAAGGCGAAATCGTAGGCGGTTTTGCGCACGAACAAGTTTTTGCCTTGGCTGACAAAGTGGTGGATGCCGTGAAGAGCGGCGCCATCCGTAAATTTGTAGTAATGGCCGGCTGCGACGGACGCATGAAAGACCGCAGTTACTACACGGAGTTTGCTGAAAAATTACCGAAAGACACGGTAATATTGACCGCCGGTTGTGCAAAATACCGCTACAATAAATTACCTTTGGGCGACATCGGAGGCATTCCGCGCGTGTTGGACGCCGGACAATGCAACGACAGTTATTCGCTGGCGCTCATCGCCCTTAAGCTGAAAGAAGTATTCGGACTGAACGACATCAACGATTTGCCGGTGGTTTATAACATTGCATGGTACGAGCAAAAAGCCGTGATTGTGTTGCTGGCATTGCTTTATCTTGGTGTGAAGAATATTCACTTAGGGCCTACCTTGCCGGCATTCCTATCGCCGAATGTGGCCAAAGTATTGATTGAAAAATTCAACATCGGCGGCATTTCCGATGTCGAAAGCGACATGAAAGCCTGGGTGGCGTAAAGTATTGCAAATAGGAGATAGGTTTGATGGCTTTTAAAAGTTGTCAAACCTATTTTGTATCTTTGCCGCATAATTAATTTTATGCAACATGTTTTTACTCTCCCCCGAAAAATGGAACGACTATGAACTGATTGACAGTGGCGGCTTCGAGAAATTGGAGCGATTCGGAGAGTATGTATTAGCGCGTCCCGAACCAAAAGCCGTATGGCAAAAATCATTGCCCGAAAGCGAATGGCGTGCCTTGATGCACACCAGTTTTACGACCGGATCCGGATTCGGAAAAGCGGGAAAAGAAGACAGCGGCACTTGGAACCGCTTGCGCAAAATGCCCGACCAGTGGCATATCAATTATCAATATAAAGAGCTAAAAATGAGGATGCGCTTGGGATTGACGGCTTTCAAGCACGTGGGCGTATTTCCCGAACAGGCTCCTAATTGGAATTATATTTTCGATGCTGTTCGCGCATTGAAAAATCCGCAACCGAAAGTCTTGAACCTGTTTGCCTACACGGGCGCCGCTTCGTTGGCCGCTAAAGCGGCCGGCGCCGATGTTACGCACTTGGATTCGGTGCGGCAGGTTGTAACATGGGCGCGCGAAAATATGGAGTTGAGCCGTCTCGACAATATCCGCTGGGTGGTGGAGGACGCATTGAAATTTGTGAAACGCGAGGCCAAACGCGGCAACGTTTACCAGGGAATTATCCTCGATCCGCCGGCTTACGGGCACGGTGCGAATGGCGAAAAATGGAAACTCGACGAATGCCTGCTCGATATGTTACAGGAATGCCGCGCTATTCTTGCGCCGCAAAACAGTTTTTTAGTACTGAATTTATATTCCAACGGATTCTCCGCTTTAGTGGCCGATACTATTACACAGAGCGTGTTCGGAAAAGTGCATGAAAAAGAATTCGGCGAACTTTTTTTAAACGACTCTTTCGGGAAACGGCTTCCTTTAAGTGTTTTTGCCCGTTTCAAAAGATAAACAAAACCGGATGAACTTTTTTTCTCATAAAGCTATTGCCGCCATGATTGCGCTTGTATCGGCGCTTTTGTGCGTGCTGAGTTTAATTTTATTTCCGCATCGTGTCAGTTGGTGG
This sequence comes from Bacteroidales bacterium, assembly GCA_031551045.1. GTDB lineage: Bacteria > Bacteroidota > Bacteroidia > Bacteroidales > UBA932 > JAVBOD01. Next base: position 18,425 of record JAVBOD010000040.1, on the reverse strand, counting down.
ATTATTTTTTTGCTCGCGGCTGTTATTTTCTCCTTGCTCTATCTCACTATCAGCAATATGTTGCGCCGGTTTGTCATCAAAAAATTGACGCCCATTTATAAAACAATTTATAATTTGGAAAACGTTCGGAAAGATTTGAGGAGAAGAAATAAGGAAGGCGATATGGTGGAACGCGTGAGCCGCGATGTAGTTGATTGGGCGGCGCGCAAGGCCGAAGAAGTGAGCCGCCTTTCGGCCATGGAGCAATATCGGAAAGAGTTTTTGGGAAATGTGTCGCATGAACTGAAAACGCCTATTTTCAACATTCAAGGATATATCCTTACCTTGCTTGATGGCGGATTGGAAGACGCTTCCATCAACCGGAAATATTTGGAGCGCACGGAAAAAAGTTTGGAACGCCTTATTAATATTGTGCAGGATTTGGAATATATTTCGAAGCTCGAAACCGGCGAAATGCAATTGGAACCGGCGAATTTCAATATCGTACAACTGGTCGAAGAACTGGTCGAATCATTTGAAATGAATGCCCGGAACCACCAAATCACATTGAAGATGGATGCGTCTTCCGGCAGCAAAATCATGGTCTATGCCGACCGCCAGCGCATTTCGCAAGTGCTGATAAATTTAATAGCCAATTCCATCAACTACGGGAAAGCCGGCGGCGAAACCGTCGTGCGATTTTCCGCTGTTCCCGACCGTGTATTGATAGAAGTAAGCGACAATGGCATCGGTATAGAAAAAGATAAATTGCCCCGTATTTTCGAACGTTTTTATCGCGTTGACAAGCACCGTTCGCGCGAACACGGCGGCAGCGGCCTGGGCCTTGCTATCGTAAAACACAATATAGAAGCGCACGGGCAGAGTATCAATGTGCAAAGCGAGCCCGGCGCCGGTTCTACCTTTGCCTTTACGTTGAATAAGGCGAAATAAAAAGCAGGTTCTTAAAAAAGTTATGGAGCTTTGTAGTAAAAATGTAAATAAATGATATCTTTCTTGGGATAGCGAATAAATTTACATATCTTTGTAGGATAGAATACAAAAGCAACCTTAAATTATGCCAAGAAGACTGCTTTTCTTTTATGTTATCACGTTTCTATTGGCAGCAAATGTTAATGCTGCACCCGTTAAAAAGATTTGCCTGAGCGGTATTGTAAATGATGAAGCAACCGGCAAGGGCTTGCCTTTTGTTACATTGGCTCTGTTAGACTCTCTTCAGAAGATAATAATTTCCGGAGCAACCAATGAGCAGGGAGAATATATATTTACCAATATTTCAGCCGGGAATTACATGTTGAAAGCCTCTTGTATAGGCTATGTCGAAACGCAATTAAGATTATCTCTTACCGGAGAGCGGGATACTGTCCGACTGGCGGCCATTGTATTAGCGGCTCAAAATACACAGTTGGAAACAGTGACCATTACTGCTAAAAGGCCCCTGTTAGAAAGAAAAATAGATAAGTTGATTATGAACGTTGCCGGCTCTGTTCTTGCAGAAGGAAATTCCGGGACAGACATATTGCGTAAAGCTCCGGGTGTTACAGTAGATCATGAGGGAAATGTGTCGCTGAATGGGCAAACAGTAGCTATATGGATGGATAATCGGCCGCTAAATTTGACAGGCCTGGATTTAGCCATGATTCTTGATGCATTGGATGGCGCAACGGTAGATAAGGTAGAGATTATTCAAAACCCTTCTTCAAAATATGATGCCGAAGGTGTTGGGGGAATTATAAATATTCTTACTAAGAAAAATTTTCTGAAAGGTTTTAACGGTTCTGTGCAAGCTGCCGGAGGATACTATTTGGAACGTAGCGGGTATTACAGGTTGAATACCGGGACTACGCTTAATTATCGGAATAATTGGCTGAATACGGCTGTTAATTATAATATCCGTGATTATAATGGATTCTCGACTACAGAGAGTACTTCGCTTTATGGAAATACCCGGCATGATACTTATCAATTTGACGATTTCAAAAATGTGGCGCAGACGGCAAAAGTGAGTAATGATTTTTTTCTTACGAAGAATAATACCATTGGAATTGTTTTTTCCGGCATGTGGACAAATATGAATTATGAACCGACAGGTGAATCACATTCGGAGATATATAAAGATGGAGTTTTGGCAGAAGGTATTATTAGTAAAGGAACGACCGAAAATAAAATATATCAGTATTCCGGGAATTTAAATTATCAACATCTTTTTGGAGATATGACGCGTGACTTATTAGTGAATTTGGATTATATGTACTATAACACGCAGCCTGTGTTGAAAGAAGAAAATTATTTTCACAATACGCCCATTCCTCAAATTTTCACCAATACTTCTCAGCAGAAAATTAATATTCTCTCGCTGAAAGCCGATTATACATGCCCTTTAGGAAATACCGGGGCTTTAGAAGTCGGAGGAAAAATTGGGCAGAGCATTACTGATAATGCATTATTACGAGAGGATTATATAATACCGCCGGGAAGCTGGCAAGAGAACGATAGCCTTAGTAATACCTACAAGTACAACGAGCAGATAGGAGCGCTTTATGCTTCCGTTTGGAAACAAATAGGAGCCAAATGGAGCATCAAGGCCGGGTTGCGCTGGGAAAGCACTTGGAGCCAGGGAGATTGGCAAACAGCCAATGGAGATACTACTACGACTCAAAATTATAATGACTTCTTCCCTTCGTTCTTTGCCGATTATGTATTATCTCCTAAACATTACTTTTCATTATCCTACAGCAAACGTATCCAGCGCCCGAGTTACGAGTCGTTGAACCCATTCAGGGCCTATATCGGCCCTTATACCTATGGAGAAGGGAACCCCTCCTTGGCGCCGGAATACACACATATGTTTACGTTAAGCTATACCTTTAAACAGCTTCTGAGCGTAAGTTTGTTTGCACAACGTACGACCCAGGTAATGGTGCAAATAATGAATGTAGATACGCTTACTTCGGAAACATCCATTGTCTGGGGCAATTTTGGAAAAACAAACTTTTCAGGTGTATCTGTTTCTCTTTCTCAAATACCTGTTACTAAATGGTGGTCGTTCAATTTATATATAGGCGGATATTATGTGGAGTCGATTGCGCCTGATTATAGCAACAGCAAGCTCTATGGTACTGTCCAGTTCGACAACACATTTTTAATAGGCAAAACATGGACGGTGGAGGCAAGTGTCAAAGCACAAAGTAAAGTACCACAAGGATATTTTGTAAACTATCCGCAATATGAGGGCTGGTGCGGTGTGCGGAAAATGTTATGGGATGGTAAAGCCTCTATTACGCTGTATTTGAATGATGCTTTCAACTCATATGGAACCCATGTTGTATCCGATAGAAATGGACAACGGATAGAAGTTCAGACTACGAAAGCCAGCCGTTTATTGAATTTTACTTTCACTTATCGTTTCGGAAACTCCAAGACAAGGCAACAGCGTCGCGGTAGCGAACTGGAAGAAAACACCCGTCTGGGCTCCGGAGAATCGAAATAAACACCGGTTGTAATTCGAGGAAGTTTCGTTATCTTTACGCCGTTTAAATCCTAATTACCATGAAATTATTTTTTCTGCCGGCTTTGCTTTTGATTGCAACACTAAGCAATGCTCAATCCGTTCAAAAAAACGAACCGCTTTATTTTGCCTCTTATCCGGCATTAAGTCCCGATGCAAAAACACTTTATTTTTGCTACGAAGGCGATATTTGGAAAGTTCCTGCTGCCGGAGGAAACGCCCTGCGCGTTACCGCAATGACCGGCTACGAAACCCGTCCGCGCGTTTCGCCCGACGGCAAATGGCTGGCGTTCTCGTCCAATGAGCAGGGGAATGATAACGTGTATATTGTTCCGGTGGACGGAGGCCTTATCCGGCAATTAACCTGCCATGATGCTTCCGACCGCATGGCTTCGTGGTCGGCCGACAGCAAGTTTGTTTACTTTGAATCGAACCGTTATAATGGCATCAGCACCTACAAAGTAAGCATCGACGGAGGCACGCCGGCGCGGCTTTTCGGCGACTACTACAACACTATTGCCAACTTAGTGGAAAGCCCTGCGGATGGTAGTTTTTATTTTAATGAATCGACCGAAAGCTATGCTTCCCCGACGCGTAAGAAATACAAAGGCGACCACAATCCTAATATTAAAAACTGGAATCCGGAGACACGGAAATACACGGAGATTACCGATTACAATGGAAAAGACATTTGGCCGATGGTCGATAAAAACGGTACGCTGTACTGGGCTTGCGACTCGGAAAACGATGTTTATAATATCGCCGTATTAAAAAACGGGAAGCCGCAAATTCTCACGCATTTCACCGAAGCTATTTTGTATCCGCAAGTGAGTTTCAATGGCGAAAAAATAGCCTATTTACACAACTACCGGATAGCATTATACGATGTCGCTTCCGGAAAATCAGCGACGCCGGACATTACGTTAGCCGCCAATAGCGAAAAAGAAATAGAACAGCTTTACAATGCGGAAAATAATGTATCCAACATCGCCGTATCGCCAGACGGATTGAAATTGGCGTTCATTGCTCGCGGCCGCCTTTTTGTGAGCGATGCCAAAGGAAAATTTGCACAGGAAATGCCGACCGATTCCAAAGAACGTGTAGTAGATGTGGTATGGGATAAAACAAGTAAAAATCTTTATTACACGCGGAGCCGCAAAGGTTGGTTCAACCTTTATAAAATGGCCGCCAATCCTTACGCCAAAGAAGAAGCGGTATATACGCCGGATTCGTTTGTACAGCAGTTGACATCCAACCATAATAACACAAAAATCGCTTTTTTCACCGGCAGCACAAAGTTGGAATTATTAGATGTTGCCGCGGGAGCCGTAAGCACGTTGGCAAATGTGAACGAATGGGCCTACAGCGTTCCTACCATTCAATTTTCGCACGACGACCAATGGATTACTTTTACAGGCATGTCGTTGTTTGAGCCGGATATTTTTGTTTGCAATGTGAATACCAAACAACTCATAAACCTTACCAACAGCGCGTCAATCGAGAGTTCGCCCGTATGGTCGGCCGACGGCAAGTATCTTTACTTTGTGGCCAATCCGGTAGCCGCATCGTTCCCGCGCGGCAGCGGTGGAACGCAACTCTATCGTATGGCATTGGACCGTTACGACACGCCTTTTGCCACCGATAAGTTTAAAGAACTCTTCAAGGAAACGCCTGAAAAAACAAAAGAGGAAGCCAAACCGGCGAATGAAAAAGATAAAAACAAGAAAGACGAAGCAAAGCCTGTTAAAGAAAACACAACGGTTAAAACACCCATCGTTATTAATCCCGACAATATTTATCGCCGCTGGGAGCAACTGATGTATAATGGTTCGCAATCCAACCCGATGATTTTTACGCAAGGCGGGAAAACCTATTTGTTGTATAACTCTACCCACGAAGGCGGCCGTAAACTATACAAACAGGAAATTGTGGATTTCGATCGCAAGCCGGCCGAGGAAGTAAAAAACGGCGGAACGTTGTCTAATTTTAGCTACAACGGAAAAGACCTTTTTGCTATCGGGAATGGAAAAATATATAAAGTGGATATAGCGGCCGGTTCGGTGACTGATTTGGGGGTACAGCAATCCTTCACAAAGCGCAATACCGACGAGTTCGAGCAAATGTTTTATGAAGTATGGGCGCAATTATCCGAAAATTTCTACGACCCGAAGTTCCACGGAGTAGATTGGAAAGCCACACAAATCTATTATGCCTCTTTTCTCCCGTTCATCAAGAGTCGCGCCGATTTGCGGACGCTGATTACCGATTTGCTGGGCGAGTTGAATTCTTCCCATTTGGGATTTTCTTCGGCGGGCAAAGAAGAACGTGCCGCTACTGCTATCCAATCATTCGAAACAGGAATTTTATTCGACCAGCAACAACCGTTTGTAGTGCGCGAAATACTGGAAAATACTCCCGCCGATAATAAGAGCATCGATATTCGTAAGGGCGACCGCCTGTTGGCTGTAAACGGCCTTCCGGTTGATGAAAAAGAAAACAGGGAGAAATATTTTAGTTCGGCGCGTGCACAATCGGAAATTACCCTCCGCTTCGAACGGGATGGGAAACCGTTCGACTGTACGCTGCATACATTCCGTTCGGGCGAGTTGCGCAATGCGCTTTACACGCAATGGGAAGACCAACGCCGCGCCATGGTCAATGCGAAAGGGAACAGCCGTATTGCTTATATCCACATGTCCGATATGGGTGTTGGCTCGCTGAACAAATTCCTTGCGGAAATGAATCGTGATGCGGTGCATAAAGATGCGTTGATTCTTGATTTGCGTTTCAACAACGGGGGCAATGTACATAATGACGTGATTGAATTTCTGATGCAGAAACGCTATTTCACGTGGGGCTATCGCGACCAGCAACGAAGCGCGCATCCCAATGTAACGCCTGCCGACAAGCCTTTGGTGGTGCTGATTAACGAGCGAAGCCTCAGCGATGCCGAAGTAACTTCGAATGGCATTAAGTCCTTGGGCGTGGCCAAACTTATCGGAACGGAAACCTATCGTTGGATAATTTTTACTTCCGGCATCGGCTTGGTCGATGGCTCGTTCTGCCGCATTCCGGCGTGGGGCTGTTATAATCTGAAAGGCGAGGATATGGAAGCGGTTGGTGTTGCGCCCGATATTTACATTAAAAATACGTTTGAAGACCGCCTTTTAGGCCGTGATCCGCAATTGGAATGTGGAATCGAAGAAATATTGAAAATGCTGAAGTGAGCACTATAAATCCCGTCATTGCGCGCGAAGCAATCTCGCGCAACAGGAGATTGCTTCGCGCGCAATGACGAAAGGAGTTTTACCATCCGGTAACCAATAATCCCAGTGCGCCTTTGATCCACCGCTTTACTCATCAAAAAACCGCTCCCAATTACTTGAGAACGGTTTTTTCCATTGACAGATTGCTTTGCTGCACTCGCAATGACGAGCATCTGCATTTTAAAAATCTGTGCAAATCTGTGTCGTCTGTCGGTTTACATCATACCGCCCATTCCTCCCATACCGGGGTTGCCCATCGGCATCGGGTTTTCTTCTTTCTTATCAACCAATACGCATTCGGTTGTCAGGAACATACCGGCTACGGAAGCGGCGTTTTCCAGCGCTACGCGGGCTACTTTCGTCGGGTCAATAACGCCTGCTGCATGTAGGTTTTCGTATTTATCGGAGCGAGCGTTGTAGCCGTAGTCAGCTTTTCCTTCTTTCACTTTTTGAACTACCACGCTTCCTTCCAATCCGGCATTTTCTACAATTTGGCGCAAGGGTTCTTCAATAGCGCGTTTTACAATAGCGATACCGGTATTTTCGTCGTCATTGTCGCCTTTCGTTTTTTCGAGGGCTTCAATCGCACGGATGTAGGCTACGCCACCGCCGGGGATAATACCTTCTTCCACGGCAGCGCGGGTAGCGTGTAAGGCGTCGTCCACGCGGTCTTTCTTTTCCTTCATTTCCATTTCGGTAGCCGCTCCGATATACAATACGGCAACTCCGCCGGCCAATTTGGCTAAGCGTTCCTGCAATTTTTCGCGGTCGTAGTCGCTGGTGGTTGTTTCCATTTGTTTGCGGATTTGCGACACGCGGTTTTCAATGTTTTTCTTGTCGCCGCCGCCGTTTACAATGGTGGTGTTTTCTTTGTCAATCGACACTTTTTCGGCTTTACCCAACATATCGATGCGAGCGCCGTCTAATTTCAATCCTTTATCTTCGGAAATGACCATGCCTCCGGTGAGGATAGCAATGTCTTCCAACATTTCTTTGCGGCGGTCGCCAAAGCCCGGAGCTTTTACGGCAGCAATTTTCAAAGAACCACGCAAGCGGTTTACCACTAAAGTCGCCAATGCTTCGCCATCCACATCTTCGGCAATAATCAACAGGGCGCGGCCTTGTTGTGCTACCGGTTCGAGAACGGGCATCAGGTCTTTCATCGTCGAAATTTTCTTGTCGGTAATCAGGATCAGCGGATTTTCCAACACGGCTTCCATTTTTTCGCCATCGGTCATGAAATAGGCCGAAATATAACCGCGGTCGAATTGCATACCTTCCACCACTTTCACTTCCGTGTCGGTTCCTTTGGCTTCTTCAACCGTAATAACGCCTTCTTTTTTCACTTTGCTCATGGCTTCGGCAATCAGTTTGCCAATGAACATATCATTGTTTGCCGAGATGCTGGCCACTTGTTCTATTTTTGAAAGGTCGTCGCCTACTTCTTTGCTTTGTTTTTTCAGGCTTTCTACTACAGCCACTACGGCTTTGTCGATACCGCGTTTCAAATCCATCGGATTGGCGCCGGCGGTTACGTTTTTCAAGCCTACATTGATGATAGATTGTGCCAAAACGGTAGCGGTGGTGGTTCCGTCGCCGGCCTGGTCGGCGGTTTTCGAAGCGACTTCTTTCACCATTTGCGCACCCATATTGGCAAAGCGGTCTTCCAGCTCGATTTCTTTTGCTACGGTTACGCCGTCTTTGGTGATTTGCGGAGCGCCGTATTTTTTGTCGATCACCACGTTGCGGCCTTTAGGGCCCAAGGTTACTTTTACTGCATTAGCCAACGCATCTACGCCTTCTTTCATCAGGTTGCGAGCGTCGATATTGAATTTAATTTCTTTAGACATTATTTCTTTTGTTTAATTGTTTATTGCTTATTTGTTTATTTGACGAACTGGTTACCGGATTTGCGATTTGTTTTTTAAATCAACGAATCAACAAATAACCAAATCAACATTTACACGATTGCCAAAATATCCGATTGGCGCATCATCATGTAGTCTTTGCCTTCAACATTAATTTCGGTGCCGGCGTATTTTCCGTAAAGCACTTCGTCGCCCACTTTCAGTTCCATGGGTTCGTCTTTTTTGCCGCTACCTACAGCGATTACTTTGCCGCGTTGGGGTTTTTCTTTTGCCGTATCGGGGATGTACAATCCGCTGGCGGTTTTTTCTTCGGCTGCTGCCGGTTCCACTAAAACTCTGTCTGCTAATGGTTTAATTTTCATAGCTAATTAAAATTTAATAATTTATAATTGTTTTTGTATAATATTAAAAATAAGTTTTTCGGTATTATTGTGATAATGTTTTCAAACAAATTCAATGCCAAATCAAAAAATGCTGACATTTTTTCACTTTCTTTAAAGTTATGGCTTTAGGGCAAGTGACAACTTGGCAGCAGGCGGTTAAGTGTCAAAACGTCATTACAAAGACTGTTTCCTTATTGCTGGTTGTGTGTACATGCAGGTTTCCGCCATGCAGGCGCATGATGTAGCGCGACACGCTCAAGCCCACGCCAGAGCCTTTTTCTTTGGTCGTGAAAAACGGAACAAAAATATCTTCGATTAATTCCGGAGGAATGCCGCAGCCGTTGTCGTGCACGGCGATGAAGATTTTTCCGTTGTCGTCTTCTCCGGCGTGTAGTACGATTTTTCCATCCGGCTTTTCGCCAATGGCTTGTAAAGCGTTTTTAAGAAGATTTACGACTACTTGCGTGATTTGGCGTTCGTCGGCATAAAGTTGTAAATCGTCGGGCGCTATAAATAGTTGCATGTCGGCATGGCCGTAATCGTGTTCCATTTGCATCAATTGCATTACGCGTTCCAGAAAAGGTTTGGCCGGGAACGCCTGCCTGTCGGGTTGGCGGATGCCGGTGAATTTCCGGTACGACTCTACGAAGGAAATAAGCCCTTTGCCCGTTTCGTTAATGGCTTCCAAGCCGGTAATCATGGTTTCGGAAGCGTTTTCTGCCGGGCTTTGTTTGCGACAATAGGCCAACAATGTTTCACTCATAGAGGTGATGGGAGCTATGGAATTCATGATTTCGTGCGTGAGTACACGCACCAAGCGCACCCACGATTCCATTTCTTTCTCGCTTAATTCGCTTTCAATATCGTTGATAGCCAACACGCGCAACACGCGATTTTGAAAGGAAATTTCGGCCACGTTGATAAGTAAATGCACGGTGCCCCGCTCATTCGTATAAGCTATGCGTTGGCGGTCGCCGGTTTTCAGCGCGGCAAAAATTTCGGGAAACGAAGGATTGATTTTCTCCAGTTGGTTGATATGCGTGAACACGGAAAGCCCCAGCATCCGCAAAGCGGCCTGATTATGCTGGTACACGTGCCCGCGCTTGTCTATTGCCACTACGCCCGTTTTAATATCGTTCAGGATGAGTTCGTAATAGCGCTCCTGCTCGATAGTAGCTAAACGCGCTTTCTGAAGCAGGTCGCGGATTTTATTGAGCGTGATATTAAATGTTTTTTCGGCCTTGCTGTTTAAATTTTCAGGGAAACGAAAGCTGTGATCGTCGTTCTGCAATGAAACCAACATGAAATTCAGCCGCCGGTTGAATCGTTTGTAGGAAGCCATTACCGCATAGAACGCTACGCCGGCTGCTACGGCGCATACAATGCCGGCTGCCGGTTCTTTCTTTACGAAAAAAACGGCTGCTGCCGCCACTGCCATTACTAACAGAAGCAAGCACAGGAAAGCAAGTTTTATAAGGCTTTTAAACATGGTTGTAGTAATTAGATATTGCTTGTCATTCTGAGAAGAGCGAAGAATCTTAAAAAGAATAGATTGCTTCGCCGCTTCGCTTCCCTCGCAATGACGAACAGATTCTTCGCTACGTTCAGAATGACAAAATCTTTTTTAGCATAAATACTCATCGTTATAAGTCGTATTTCTTCATTTTGTTGTACAGCGTTTGCCGCGTGATTTTCAATTGCGCCGCGACGGCCGTAAGATTTCCGTTTTGTTTTTTCAGTGCATTTTGAATCAGGCGGAATTCCATTTCGTCCAATGTCAAGTCGGCTATTTCCGGCTCGTTGTCGATGGTATAGAATAGGAAATCGTGCGCTTGTAATTGGTTTCCTTCACACAAAATCACGGCTTTTTCGATGGCATGTTGCAATTCGCGAACATTTCCCGGAAACGTGTAATTCAGCAATTTCTCTTTTGCCTGCTCGCTGAAACCGATGTCGGGCTTGCGGTATTTGAGGCTGTATTTTTTTAGAAAAAATGCGGCCAGCGGGAGAATGTCTTCCTGTCGCTGGTGCAACGGCGGCGCTGCAATGTGAATAGTGTTGATGCGGTAGAGCAAATCTTCGCGGAATTTTCCCTGCGTGACCATTTCGGGCAGGTTACAGTTGGTGGCGCAAATCAGGCGGATGTCAATCGGAACGGGCTTGTTGCTTCCCACCTTTGTGATTTCGCGGTTTTGCAAAACGGTGAGCAGCTTGGCTTGCAAATGATACGGGATATTTCCTATTTCGTCTAAAAACAAGGTGCCGCCGTTGGCTACTTCGAATTTTCCGGTGCGGTCGGCGTGGGCGTCGGTAAAGGCTCCTTTAATGTGCCCGAACAATTCGCTCTCGAACAACGTTTCGGTGAGGGCGGCCACATCGACCATTACCAGCGGTTCGCCGGCGCGCGCCGATAGGCGGTGTATTTCGCGTGCAATTAGTTCTTTGCCGGTGCCGTTTTCGCCGGTGATGAGGATATTTACATCGGTGGGCGCTACTTTTTCAACGGTGGCGCGCACATGTTGCATTACCGGAGAACTTCCCCATACTAACTGGGGCTCGCTGCTGAGTTCTTTTTTCAGCATGTCCACACGGTTGTCCGACACGTGCAGGCGGTAGGCCGATTGCAGCGTGGCAATGAGCGTGGCGTTGTTCCACGGCTTCACGACAAAATCCACGGCTCCATCTTTCAGCGCCCGTACCGCCAGTTCAATGTCGGCGTAGGCGGTAAACAGCACCACCGAAATGCCGGGGTCGTAGCGGCGGATTTCGGAAAGCCAGTAAAGGCCTTCGTTGCCGCTGTTGATGCCGGCCGTGAAATTCATATCGAGCAGCACCACATCCGGCCGTTCCTCGCGTAAACAGCTCATCAAGCGGTTGGGCGACGACAGCGTGACGACTTCAAAAAAATCGGTTAATAATAATTTCAACGAAGTCAACACATTTTTATTGTCGTCCACAATCAATAATTTTCCTTTCATGTGTTCCGGTTTTTAAATCAAAAAAATCTACTCTCTGCTTTCTATCAATTTTTTCAAGTCTTCTTTACTCGGCAACACCGTTTGATATTTACCGGAAAAAATTTGTCTATTTCTTTATGAGCCTTTTGCAAAAAGTCAGACGATGTCTGACCTTTTTGATTGGCTTGTAAAATAAATCTTTTTCATCAAATCGGCAGTGTTTTTTGCCCCATTTTTTCCCTTTGCCGCTTCTTCCAACGATTTATCCAATCCTGTTTTTGCTTTTTTCTTAGATGGAATTCTTATCTCCCCGAATATATATTGAAAATACAAATATACAAAATTTCAAGCCAGAAGACAAGTGCGGATTTTAGGATTTATTTCATTTTGTGGCAAGTTGATGTCCTCCGGACAATTTTTTGATACCTCATTTTATTTTTTATTGATATTGTTCTCCTACGGAGAATGCTTTTTGTCCATCAGGACAGTAATATCAGTAGAAAACAAGTATAATGAAAAAATTGTCCATAGGACATCAACAAGAACGCGACAAAATAAAATGTACCACCCTTTATAATGCAATTCCTCTGTGCCTTTGCATCTCTGCGCCTCTGCGTTAAAACATTTTTTTACGCGGAGACACAAAGACACAATGAGTTATAAATATATTTTTCAGCTACAACTGTCTAAAAAACGGACAGCGAGTGTCAAAAAATTAGACACTTATTTGGTTTTAAGAAAAACGTAATTATATCATTTTTAATTAATTGACTATTTTGGTATTAGTTTGGCATGTAAAATAGCAAACCGAAAAAACAAGCGCTATATGTTATCCGAAAAAATATTCTTGCGGACGCAGGTCAACAAAAAATTGTTTACCGCCATTGCCCTATTGAGCCTTGTAGTGGGTATATACTGCATTAGTTTACTACTCGCGTTTGTGATTAGCGAATACGAAACGGCACACGGGAACCCGAATGAAGAACGGCTTTTCCGCATGCAAAGCGACTATCCCGATGAAGAAGCACGACAAAGAAAGATATTGTATTTCATGGAGCATATAGCAAAGGCTATGAAAGAGCTTTATCCGGAAATTGAGGATGTTTGTTTGATAGAAGATTGTAACCACCGGACTGTATCGGCCGGCGACATTCGAGCGAACAAACTAAAAATCATTGCGACAACTCCTTCTTTTGCGCAGTTTTTTCCCCTATCGTCCACCGGCGAACCGTTAAACGAAATGCTTGCGAAACCGGGGAAAGCGGCGATAAATACGAAAACAGCCCAACTGCTATTTGGAACCGAAAATGCGATAGGCAAGACTTTCAAATTAGCTGCTGAGGGTGAGTCAAAAGAATACGAGGTGGCGGCAATTATCCATCACTCACAAGTAGGCTATATGCAAACAGATATTTTGCTGCCTTATGAAAATAAATTTGGAGGAGGAGTTTGTTTCCTGCTATTGCATGACAAAAAAGAGGTGGTTCAATTAACTCAAAAATTCGCAGAAGATCAAAAACAGCTACCGGTTTTTGCTAATAACTTTGGGAATATGGGTTATTACATACAACCTTCATCGGAAGTATATTTTGACACAAATTTTTACGAGGCATTTTATCCGTTTATATTGACACGCGACAAAATGCATGTGTATATTGCACTTGCAGCGATTCTCATATTGTTGTTGATTACGGCTTTCAATTATATCAACATGAGCTTGACAAGCGCATTCCAGCGTATTCGTATTATTGGCATTCAAAAAGCTTTTGGCGCCGATTCGAGGCATATTATCAAAATGATTCTGGCGGAAACATTCGGGATGGTGGCGCTTTCTTTTATCGTTGCAATAGGTTTCGTATGCCTTTCGTTCCCTCTGTTCAATAATTTTTTTGCGGCACATCTTACCCTGCAACAATTTTTCAATCCGTTTGTACTGTTGAGTTACGTGGCAATGATTATTTTATTGGTACTCATACCGGCCGGTTATATTATCCGCCGCGTGGCAACTGCGAATCCGGCAGCCATTTTCCGTGCCAATAGTGGGAAACAGAAAAATTACCTGATAGGCGGTATGCTGTCCATACAATTTTTTATTTCTATTTTTCTGGCGATACTGTCGTGGGTGGTCATCCGGCAAATTCATTATATGGGTGCACGGACAAATATTAACCCAAACTTAGTAGAAATTCTCGATGATAATTATAGCATCCAAAATCCGGCATTCGACGCTTTTTCCGAAGAAGTTGCCCAATTACCCGGGGTAGAGTTAACAAATAAAGCGGGGGAGAAATTCTTTTACCCATGGATGATATCATCCCCCAACGAAATGATTCTTTATCACTATTCCGACAGTATGTTTCTAAAAATATTTAATTTAAAATTGATAGACGGCACTAATTTAACCAATAGTCTTGCCGTTCCGCGTCAAATAATTGTTAATGAAGCATTCCTTAAGAAACACAACGTCTCACAGCCTGCTGTTGGACAAATAATAAAGTATTATGAAAGCGAGTGGAAAATTTGTGGGGTAGTTACCGATTTTGTCAATGAGTTCATGTTGAAAGAACCCACTCCGACATACATTACCGGATTTCCGAAAGAACATCAAGGAGTCGGCGCATTGCGGGTATTACTGCATCCGGAGAGAGCCGCGGAAACCTTGAAAAATATCCAAGTGATTTGGGAGAAATTTTTCCCGCAACAAATTTTTCAATATAGCTTTCTACAGGAGGAATATTGGGATTACAATCAAAAATATATTAAGCAATTCAACATGATTACGGCGTTTTGCCTGATAAGCGTTTTCCTTACGTGCTTGGGTCTGTTTGGTTTTGCGTGTTATGCCGTGGAAACGCGCAACCGCGAAATAGGGTTGCGCAAAGTGAACGGCGCCACCTCCGGGCAAATCCTTTGGCTGTTCTTGCGGCGGTTTGTGGGAAGGGCTTTCATTGCTTGGCTTATTGCTGCGCCGCTGGCCTATTACATCGCCACAAAATGGTTGCAGGAATTTACTTTTAAAACAGATTTGTCCCTTTGGATTTTCGTAGGCGTGGGCGCGCTCACGATGGTGCTTTCGGGGTTGATTGTGGCATGGCAAAGCATACAGGCATCGTTAATCAATCCGGCAGAAACAATAAAAAATGAATAATATGAAGCAATTTAAATTGTTTGAAATAATTAGTTTTGATACAATAGAACAGGCTGAAAGCCTAAAATACCATAGCGTAGGGCAACGCCCTACGTTGAAATGCAACTCTCGTGTTTCGCGCGGGATAATGCTTGTATTTCAAAGAATCTTTTTGCACCGCGCGATATACATTGATTCGTCCAATTACGTAGGGCGTTGCCCTACGCTATGAGCTGTTGCCCCTTCGGGGCGTATGAATACGTTAAAATAAATTTTTAAAATGTAAAGAATATAATATGCGATTTTTTTTATTATTGACAACAATCCTTCTTTTTTCTTCTGTGTCGAGCTTTGCACAAGAGAAAAAATGGACGTTGGGCGAGTGCATCCGCTATGCCGTGGAGCACAGCCAGAGCATGGAACGGCAAACGGCACAAAACGAAATTTATAAACAAAATTTTATGGGCGCTATCATTAATCAGGCGCCGAATATCGGTGGATCTATCGATGCGCAATCCAGTTTCGGGCGCAGCCTTGGGCAAGACAACACCTATAGCAATACGAATTTATTTTATAACGGATATTCCGTCAGCGCCAGTATACCGGTGTTTGCAGGTTTATCGTATCTGAACACCACACGTTACCACCAAATCATGCGAAAAATGGGCATTGAACGTAAACAGGAATTGGAGGACAATCTTGCGCTGCAAACCATGGCGGCATTCTACGACGTGGCATATCAGCAAGGTATGGTGAACCTGGCGCAGGAACAGCTGAAAGAAAGCGAAAGCAACCTGAAGAAAATGCAACGCATGGAAGATTTAGGCATGAAGGGAAAAGCCGATTTGGCCGACGTGGAAGCCAAAAAAGCGGGTGACCAATACAACTTGGTACGCCAGCAAAATCTTCTAAGAACGATGGTGTTGAAACTGAAAGAAGTGATGTTTTATCCGGTGGAAGAGCCGTTTGAAATTGATATAGCGTCGCCCGGAATACTGGTCATGCAAGCATCGCCCGACAGCGCTTTTGCTATTTTCGAAGCGGCTAAAGAAAGCTTACCGGCGGCGCGGGCGCTTGGATTCCAATTGAAAAGCGCCAAAACTGATTATGCCGTGGCCAAAGGAAGTTTCTTTCCGTCATTGAGTTTTTCGGCAGGTATTTCCACCGGTTATTATTCTACTGCAAAATATACGGGCGGCGGGAACATTCCTTTTGAAGACCAATTTAATAATAACCTTGGAGAATATATTGGACTCTCGCTTTCTATCCCTTTGTTCAACAATAATATTTTGGGAACGCGGGCGCGCATCAGTAAACAAAACTACCGCATGGCACAAGCTGCGTATAACGAAGAAATGCGGCAATTGCAGAGCGAAATTCAACAAGCGGTGCTTGACCGGGAAGGCGCTGCTGAAGAATTTTCGCAAGCACAACAACGCGAAAAGGCAACAGAGTTGGCCTATAAAGTGAATCAACGGAAATACGAACAAGGCTTGTTGAGCATTATCGAACTGCACACCAGCGCCAACCAATTGTTGCTTTCAAAAGCCGAAAAACTAAGGGCATACTTAACGTATATGGTAAAAAACCGTTTAGTCGATTATTACAAAAACGGAGTTGTAAGTGCGGAGTAATATCCGTTTAGATTTGACAAATTTTAAAAATTTGTCAAATCTTCTAAGATGCAAAAACGAAAGTGTGAGTGTTGAATAATAGCGGTATCGTTTGTCATGCGTGGAGACCTTTGTCATTCTGAACGAAGTGAAGAATCTGTAACGGTAAAAAATATTATAAAAACAGATTCTTCACTTCGTTCAGAATGACAAGAGAAATAACAAATTTGAAACTAAAAATAAAAAATATCATGGACCGGAAAATTGAAAAAAAGAAAGGGTTAAAGAAAAAACATATCCCGTTTATCGCAGGAGGAGCCTTGCTGTTGTGGCTTGTTGCCTGGTTGGTGTTTGGCGACCACTCGTCCACTTTGCGGGTAGAGGCGCGAACGGTAACCATCGAACCCGTGCAGCAAGGCGTGTTCAACGACTATATTCGCCTGAACGGGCAGGTACAGCCTATCAGCATTATCCAGTTGAGCGCCATTGAAGGCGGCATGGTCGATGCCAAACTGATTGAAGAAGGAACCATGGTAAAAAAAGGCGATGTGATTGTGCGCCTCACCAATGCCATGCTCAGCCTTTCGATTCTCGACAGCGAAGCACAGTTGGCCGAAAAACAAAATTTTCTGCGCAACACACAAGTAACCATGGAGCAGGAAAAATTAAATTTACGCCGCGAAAAATTGCAACTCGATTTGGACATCGAGCGTAAGAAACGGAAGTATGAACAGTATCAAAAATTATACGACGAAAGCCTTACCTCGCGCGAAGAATATTTGCAAGCGAAAGAAGATTATGAATTCGGCGTGCGTCAGCGCGACTTGGTCATGGAACGCCAGCGGCAGGATTCTATTTACCGCGGCATACAAATGGAGCAAATGGAAGAGAGTTTGGACAACATGCGCCGCAACATGCGCATGATTCGCGAGCGGGTCGAAAACCTGAACGTGAAAGCGCCTATCGATGGGCAACTCGGCTTGCTGGAAGCGGAAATCGGACAATCTATCGGCACGGGACAAAAAATCGGACAAATCAACGTGCTTTCCGATTATAAAATCGAAGCAATGATTGACGAGCATTATATCGACCGCGTGCGTGCCGATTTGAGCGCTACGTTTGAACGGCAGGATAAAAAATTCAACTTGCGGGTGCGCAAAGTATATCCCGAAGTGCGCAGCGGACAGTTCAAAACCGATTTTGTGTTTACCGACGAACGCCCCGATAACATCCGCACGGGACAAACGTATTATTTGAATCTGGAGCTCGGCCAGCCCTCGGAAGCGGTGTTGATTCCGCGCGGCGCTTTTTACCAATCGACCGGTGGGCGCTGGATTTATGTAGTCAGTGCGGATGGCTCTACCGCACACAAACGCCCGATTAAAATCGGCAAACAAAATCCGCAGCATTATGAAGTGCTCGAAGGCTTGGAAGCCGGCGAAAAAGTGATTGTATCGAGCTACGAAACATTTGGCGATAATGACAGGTTGATACTAAAATGAAAGAAGAACAATGCCTTTGTCATTCTGAACGAAGTGAAGAATCTGTAATAGTACAAAACAGATTCTTCACTTCGTTCAGAATGACAAGAGGAACGGCGAAGCAATCTGTGTAATCTGTGGACTGAAATGAAAAATATGAAACTTAAAAATGATTCTCATAACTCCTCTTTCGGGGGTTGGGGAGCCGACTTTCGCTCGGCATTC
>JAVBOD010000101.1:0-13378 GCA_031551045.1 Bacteroidales bacterium | reverse complement strand
ATTTGATCATTGGATAGCTTTTTTCTTATTGGCATTTATCGGCGCCAAGATGATAAAAGAAAGCTTTGAGAAAGGAAAAGAAAGTTCGGTCAATCTACTCAGCAACCGTGTGCTTATTACCGTCGCCATTGCAACCAGCATTGATGCCTTGGCGGTAGGCGTCAGCTTAGCGTTTATCAGTTTATCCAATCAACGTATAATCGTAGGTTGTATCATCATTGCTGTAGTCACAGCTACTGCCGCTATTATCGGGCTTACCGGCGGCCGTCATCTCGGCCCTCGCTTCGGCAAGCGCTCCGAATTTGCGGGAGGGCTTATTCTGATAGCTATCGGGCTGAAAATATTAATTGAACATCTATCATAAAACAAAAAACGCGAGAAAAAATCTCGCGTTTTTTTGTTTCGATTAGTCAGCGCCATTACATGGTTTTTGACAATTCGTTATATTTATTGTATTTATCCATCATCTCCTGACTATCATTACGGAAGCGGAAATAAATACTCTTCAAGGAATCTACTACCGTCTTTTCATCCTTATTCAATTCGTATGCTTTTTCCAAATACGGAATGGCTTCTTTGAACTCGTCGTTTGCTTGTTTCATCAAAGCTTCATATTTAGCATCGTCCAGCTCTTCGCTTGCTTTATTTTGCAAATCGACACCTTTATTGAAATACATCGCACCTACTCCGTATTGCCCGAAGAAGTAATTAGGTTCTATTTCGATTGATTTTTTATACAACTCCAACGCTTTGTCCGGTTGATTCAGTTTTTCATATACCGTAGCTTCGGCATAATACAAACTATGGTTAGTCGGTTCGTTTTCTTGGGCTGTTTTGATAAAAGGAATCACTTTCATCGGATCGTCTCCGCTGTTTAAGTAGGTATTGATAAGAGAAACCACGATACTTTGGTTTTGTGGGTATTTTGTAATCCCCATGTTCAAGTAATTAATAGCTTCCTCTTCGCGGCCTAATTCTTTTAATACATCGGCATAATAAGCATAAGCATTGCCATCCATCGTGTAACCCAGGTCTATAGATTCTTTCAGGTATTTTGCAGCCTTTTCCATATCTTTAGAAGCTTGCGCTACCACGGCAGCGTAGTACACAATCATCGTATCCGTTCTATTGACAGCAGCATGTCCCGATGAAGCCAAGGAAGCTTCAAAATAATGCAATGCTTCTTTATAGTCTTCAAGATTGTAAGCCGATAATGCTTCGGAATTCATTTTATCTATCAAAACAGATAAGCCTTGTGTAATTTTTTTCGCATTTTTTTTATCCGTATCCAATTCATACGCTTTCTGGTAGCATTCATAAGCCGACATTAAAGGGTAAGGTTCCATCTTATCGGTAACTTCCCAAAACGATAAACGGCCTGTTTCATCAAAGTATAGCTTCTTATTATCATACACCAATACTTCGTAAACTCTTCCGTCAGGCATCGTTTTTGTCTCGGTGGTATTTATCTTTTGATCTTTCAACAAGAGTTTTATTTCTTGTTGCGACATACCGGGTATCACATTTTTTAAAGGCATGTCATACATTTCCACATACATTTCGGCTCGTACAATCCATGTTTTAGGGTCGGCGGCTTTTTTAGGATTGGCTATGTCTTCACTGCTTTTAGCCAATTTCTTTTGCAGAGCCTCTTTTTCTTTTTGTTGAGCAAATGCAGGCACCACACAAAGAATCAGGAGAAAAAGGAATATTCTTTTCATAATATATTTAATTTGTTAGTTCCGCTAAAATTGTTATACAAATGTAAGGTTTTTATTTCAACCACAAAACTATACACTAAAATTTATTCATTGCCAGACTCTCCGCCTTCCGGATCTTCCAGCTTTTCTTCGCTTTTATTAACCTTACATACAGCAGCTATGCTATCTTTTCCTTTCAAATTAATAAGTCGAACGCCTTGTGTAGCACGGCCGGTCACCCGTATATCGGACACGGCCAAACGAATGGTTAAACCTGATTTATTGATAATCATCAAGTCGTTTTCGTCGGTTACATCTTTCATGGCAATAAGTTTTCCCGTTTTATCGGTAATGTTCAGTGTTTTCACGCCTTTGCCCCCGCGATTAATCACACGGTAGTCGTCCAAATCCGAGCGTTTTCCATAGCCATTTTCACTCACCACCATGATGTGAATATCTTTTTTCTCCGGGTCAGCGGGATCAACACATACCATGCCAATCACTTCGTCAGTATCTTCAATGCTGATGCCTCGTACCCCTACTCCCGTACGGCCTACGGCACGCACCTTCGTTTCGTTGAAACGCACGCATTTGCCGTCGCGGGCGGCCAATAGAATTTCACTCTTGCCGTTTGTCAAAATAGCTTCCAGCAATTCGTCGTTTTCGCGAATAGTTATTGCATTTACACCATTAGCCCGCGGGCGCGAGTATGCTTCTAAGGAGGTTTTTTTCACGGTACCACGTTTGGTACAGAGCACAATGAAATTATTATTGATATATTCCTCGTCGTTCAATGTTTTTACGTTGATGTAAGCGCATACTTTATCGTCCGGTTCTATATTCAATACATTTTGAATAGCACGGCCTTTTGCCGCTTTGCCACCTTCGGGGATTTCATATACTTTGAGCCAATAGCAACGCCCTTTTTGTGTAAAGAACAACATGGTACTATGCATATTAGCCACATAGATATGTTCTATGAAGTCTTCGTCGCGCGTAGTGCTTCCCTTTGCTCCTACGCCTCCGCGGTTCTGCAAGCGATATTCGGCCAAGGAGGTACGTTTTAAATAACCCAAGTGCGAAATGGTAATCACCATATCTTCGTCGGCATAGAAATCTTCAGGATTAAATTCTTCAGCCGTCATTACAATATTGGTGCGGCGTTCGTCGCCATATTTTTCACGTACTTCCAGCAATTCGTCTTTGATGATTTGCATTTGTAAACTTTCGTTCGCCAAAATATCACGCAAATGATTTATTAAAGTCATCAACTCTTCGTATTCGGCTTTAATTTTATCGCGCTCCAAGCCGGTAAGCTGCCGTAAGCGCATTTCGATAATTGCATTGGCTTGAATCTCCGATAAGCCGAACTTTTCCATCAAGCTGGTTCGAGCCTCATCAGGTGTTTTGGAAGCGCGAATCAACGCAATCACCTCATCCAAATGATCGAGGGCAATTAATAAACCTTCCAATATGTGTGCCCGTTTTTCGGCTTGTTCCAACTCATAGCGTGTACGACGAAGAATTACTTCATGACGGTGACGTACAAAGTATTTAACAAGTTGCTGCAAGTTTAATAAACGCGGACGCCCGTCAACCAATGCAATATTATTGACCGAGAATGACGATTGCAATGCGGTGTATTTGTAGAGCATATTCAGCACCACATTGGCCACAGCCCCTATTTTCAACTTTATTACAATACGCATCCCGTTGCGGTCGCTCTCGTCGTTCACATAGGCTATGCCGTCAATTTTCTTTTCTTCCACCAATTCGGCAATCTTTTCAATCAATTCCCGTTTATTGACCATGTAGGGAATTTCGTTCACGACAATGGTTTCACGGCCACTATCCGAGACCTCTATATCGGTTTTGGCGCGAATTACAACACGGCCGCGGCCTGTTTCATAAGCGTCTTTAATTCCTTGATAACCATAAATAGTACCGCCGGTAGGAAAGTCGGGGCCTTTTACGTACTGCAGCAACTCTTCGGTCGTAATTTCCTTGTTATCTACGTATGCACAAATAGCATTACATATTTCCGTAAGGTTGTGTGGAGGCATGTTTGTAGCCATCCCCACGGCAATCCCCGAAGTGCCATTCACCAATAGTAACGGTATTTTGGTAGCCAACACAGTAGGTTCTTCATATTCCTCACTATAGTTAGGCCGGAAATCTACGGTATTTTTATCCAAATCAGATAAGACTTCTTCCGAGAGTTTTTGCAAACGGGCTTCGGTATAACGCATGGCTGCCGGAGAGTCGCCATCCACCGAACCGAAGTTTCCTTGTCCATCGACCAAGCGGTAACGCATGCTCCAATCCTGCGCCATACGCACCATTGCTTCGTACAGTGCACTATCGCCATGCGGGTGGTACTTTCCCATCACATCTCCGACAATACGGGCCGATTTTTTATAAGGTTTTCCAGCCGAAAGGCCTAATTCCGACATTCCGTATAGAATACGGCGGTGTACGGGTTTCAACCCATCGCGTACATCGGGAAGCGCCCGCGAAACGATTACCGACATCGAATAATCGATGTAGGCACTTTTCATTTCTTCTTCAATGTTGATTTTTATGATTCTTTCGGTGTTTTCTGTATTTTCTACCATATTATGTTATTTTCAATTTTCAAAAAAGAGTGCTAATTTAGTTATAAATCCCGACATAGAAATACATTTCCTCCTGTAGTTTTCAACAATTTTTAAAACGAAGTTGACAACTTTTTTAATGCAACAAAACATCTTAATAATCAAATAAATAAGGCTACTCGCAATTTTAGCGAATAGCCTTATTTTTTAGTTTATTCGAGCGGTTGTTTATTCCACCGGAATATTTTTATTCACATTCTTCGAACCAACCAGGGCATAGTACAAAAGATATATTAATCCGGCAACAACTACCCAATAGCTGGTAAGGTAACCTAACCCGCCGGTTAAATCAACGATTCCGTTTTGCAATAATGGCAATATACCGCCGCCACAAACAAGCACCATGAAATATCCGGATGCTTTTTCCGTATATTTACCCAGCCCTTCGACAGCAAGGTTAAATATACCACCCCACATGATGGAGGTACATAATCCGCAAAGGACTAATAGCGCTGCACTAACAGGCACGTTGGCCAAACCAAAAAGACCGTCCGCATTATTTTTGAATACGGGTAAATTTACAAAGGCGTTTGTTGGCGAGAACATCGCTGCCAGTACTAATATTATACCAACTGCGGAAGCCACGGTTAACATCGATTTGGCAGATACTTTACTGCCAATAGCCGTTCCTAAAAGACGTCCGATTAACATCATTAACCAGTAGGTTGCCGCTACAGAACCGGCAATAGCCTCAGCGCCACCCGTAGCGCCTAAATTCAAAACATTCAAATCCGCATTCTGCAACCATTTTTGCAACACATTGGGAATCCCCACTTCAACACCTACATAAACAAAAATGCCGATAGCTCCTAAGACAAAGTGACGGAATGACAGCGGGCTGTGGGTAGATGAGCCGGTTTCGGCATTCTTTTGTTCTTTCTTTTTTTCAGGAATCTTAGCAATAGAGATGACGATGAACGCAAAGGCGAAAATAGCCAGGGCTGCATACATTAAGGGGAAAACGTCTCCGATTTTCGCATTCTTAATACCTTGCGGTATGAGTATGCCTGTTAAGATAATAACGGCTGTTCCGCAAAGAGAATTAAAAGATCCTCCGAGCTGGATGAGCCGGTTTCCTTCATTTCCTCCGCCTCCTAAGGAGTTCAACATCGGGTTGACAACAGTATTGAGCAACGTCATGGATAAGCCGGCAACAAAGGCTCCCAATAAATAGACACCAAAAGCGGTACTACTGTCAATGGTTCCCGAAATTGTCTGAATGCCAACTCCTACAAAACCAACGATAATAGCCACCAATGCTGTTTTTTTATATCCTAGTTTTTGTAACATGTTACCGGCGGGAATCCCCATTACCGCATAAGCAATAAAATTACAGAGTACACCCAACGTACCCATCCAGTTTGCTACATTAAATTGGTATTTTAAAATATCACCCATAGGCGATGCCAAATTTGTAACAAATGAAATCATTCCGAATAGAAAAATCATGGTAATGATTGGGATAATGTTTCCTTTGTGTTTTTGTGTCATAATTATTAGGTTTAAATTATTATTTAAGTAAAACGCTTCTCTTTCAGGTGTACAAATATAGGGAAATTTTCAGGTTGCAGATGATGAATTTAATGTTCAAAGGTCAACATTCCAAAAAAGTCCGGGCGATGATAATCGGGCTGCTCCGTATTCACCGGATGCCATGTTACAAAATGGGGTTCTTTGAGTTCATCTCCGCATTTATAAATATTGGCCCGTAATTCCCTCCCTTCTAATGAATCTATTTTATGTTTAGTAAAAATACCGAACGGAATAGCCGCTGTGAGCGTCCATTCGAAATTGCCGGAACGCTCGTCGAACGGTTCGTTTCCTAAACTGGAGCTGCGACGAATAAGTGATGTTACAGCACGCCCCAAACGATGCCGTTCGTGCCGGCCTTTGCCATATGCCAGCAAACAGGCTCCGATACAGTTAAATTCAATATTATAGTAAATACCATCGCCGGCTGGAGCTATAAACAATTCCACACAGGAGTCTTTCCATGGTTCACAAGTTTCATCGTCGGCCGATTTGGCTCGAATATTTTTTTCACGAACGTTGAATTGCAAATACAATTCATTGCGGCTATAAGCAAGGCGAAATTGCACCTCCGGTTTATAGGGATAAGCCTTCCAATTCACATAATCTAATGTATGAAAGGGAATATTTTCACTATCCAGCATTTTCCCAACCAAAGCAACCGGCGGCGTAGCCGTGGGGAATCGTAGTTTTCGAACTTGCATTATATTGGAGGTATGAGATCTATATCAACATCAAAGCATCACGTTTACAACATCGCATCATTCGCATCGTATCTCACAAATAATTCGATAGCCTGATATTCCGCCATGCCCAATTTGTCATACAATACTGCGGTTGCATGGTTACGCTCTTCGGCGCGTTGCCAAAATTCACGGCTATCGGAGCCGGGGAACAGCGGACGGTCTTTTTGTGATTGGTGTTTGAAAATAGCTTCGCGTTTAATGGCGACCTCTTCAGGGCTCAGTGGAACGGCCATATTGGCATCGGCAACATCCCATTCCTGCCAGGCGCCACGATAGAGCCATATACGGCAATCTTTCAGCCACGCTTCGGTTTTTAATTTATCCAATGCTCTTAAAATAGCAATGAAACATACGCGATGTGTTCCGTGAGGATCGCTTAAATCGCCTGCCGCATATATTTGATGAGGCTTCACCTTTTGCAATACATCTACAATAATTTGTACATCTTCTTCTCCTATCGGTTTTTTCTTCACCGTCCCTGTTTCATAAAACGGCATATCCAAAAAGTGTATGCGCTCTTCCGGAATATTGATAAAGCGGCACGCTGCTTTTGCCTCTCCCCTGCGTATCGATGTTTTTACCTGCCGTATCATCTCCGAGTCAACTTCTCCGGGATGCTTACGTAAAATAGATAATTGGGCTTCTTCGTATATTTTTTCAGCGTCTTTTTCGGGAAAACCGTACAGCGGGCTGCTATCGCGTACAAAGTCGAGAAAACGTACAGCATCATGATCAAAAACCGCAATATTTCCCGACACCTGATAAGCTACATGTAACTCGTGCCCTTGCTCGGATAAGCGCGCCAATGTTCCTCCCATAGAAATTACATCGTCGTCGGGGTGGGGGCTGAATACAACCACTTTTTTCGGAAAAGGGTACGCGCGTTCGGGGCGTGTGCTGTCGTCGGCATTGGGTTTGCCGCCCGGCCAACCGGTAATCGTGTGTTGCAAATCGTTAAAGACTTTGATATTTATTTTATTGGAAGGCCCTTTTTCGGTAACCAAATCGCCCATCCCATTATCGTTATAGTCACGGTCGGTCAGTTTTAGAATGGGTTTATCCAATTTTCTACACAGCCAGAATACGGCTTTTCGGGCCAATTTATCCGTCCATTCACATGTTCCCGTAAGCCATGGGGTTTTTATACGGGTTAATTTTTCCGATGCCGCCTCGTCAATTAACACTTGTATATGCTGGTGTTGTTGCAGGTAAGACGCCGGATTTTGTTCATGGACATTGCCTTCTACTATCTGCTGCACTGCTTTGGCTTTTCCTTCGCCCCATGCTAAAAAGAAAATTTGCCGGGCAGCAAGAATAGTCCCCACTCCCATCGTAATAGCATGATGCGGCACATTGCTAATTCCGTAAAAATCACTGGCCGCCGCTACGCGAGAAGAATAGTTAAGCGTAATGAGGCGTGTAGGAGAATTATAGGGAGAGCCCGGTTCATTAAATCCCATGTCGCTCAGCAGCATAATATCAATACCACCTAATTCTTCTATCTGAGCTTCGTACTCAGCACAGAATGCAGCCACTTCCGATTTCGGCATGTTATAGGGAGCATGTATATTTTCCGAAGGAATTTCTATATGATCGAAGAAGTATTCTTTCAAAAAACGATAATGGCTTTGCAGCTCATTCCTATCCAGCGGAAAATATTCATCCAATAAAAAAACATGTACGTTTTCAAAACTGAGTTTTTCCTTTTTATGACGGCATACTAACTCCTCGTATATTTCAATAGACTCAGACCCCACGCACAAGCCCAGCACACAATGCCTGTTTTCAGCCTGCGACAAGGCAATCGATTGCGTAATAGCGTCAACTACGATTCCGGAAGCATCTGCCGTGCTCTTAAAAATAGTCACCGGCAATTTTTCGTATCGTTTGCTAAAGTCTATCGAATAATCAACAGCCGCTTTTTTTCTCTGTAAACGCATAATTATTTATATCAATCAACAGTTTATTTTTTCTTCTTGTCTATTTTAGCCGGATCGAAAGTATGTTCCGTCACTTTTCCCATTAATTCCCGATTTTTATAAACCCCTGCTTTAATTTTCGTAGGCTCGGTTATCTTAATGGGCTGCTCGTAATGTTTCCATTCCGGAGAAGGATTTTCGACATCCAACGTATAGCGTATTTCCGTATTATGAATAGGCGAGCCCAAGGTAATACATACGCTGTCTTTTGCACCGGTCATGCTTGCCTCTACATCGAATATATTCCGGGCATAGTTTACATTCCTATAGTTCAATCTATTCAAATGAAATACCAAACGATTAGCAAAATCAACCCATTCCTTATTTTCTTTCGCACTCCAAGCTATTTCGCTCAAGGCACATAAACGAGGATATGCCATATATTCTACTTTTTCAGGCTCAGGAATATATTCGGTCCAAAGGTTCGCTTGCGTCCCAATAATGTGTTTCGCCTCCTCTGCGGTCAACACCTCCGGCACCGGTTCGTAGCTATATACACGCTGTATGGGAACATAACCTCCGATAGCCAAAGGCTCTGTAGCAGGGTCTCCTTGGTAATAGTCGATATACAAATGGGAAGTGGGCACCATCACAGCATCGTGCCCTGATTTTGCAGCAGCCACGCCGCCGTCGTTGCCACGCCACGACATTACCGTTGCATTAGGAGCTAAGCCTCCTTCTAGAATTTCATCAAAACCTATAATTCTACGGCCTTTGCTGTTGACAAATTTCTCAATACGGCGGATGAAATAACTTTGCAATTCATGCTCATTTTTTAAATGTTCTTTTCGTATGCGGGCTTGACATTTTTTGCATTTCTCCCAGCGTACTTTAGGGCATTCGTCACCGCCAATATGAATAAGTTCCGATGGAAATAATTCGATTACTTCTTCCAATACCCCTTCCAGCAGTTCAAATACCTTGTCGTTGCCGGCACAGAATACTTCGTCATTCACACCCCACAAGCCCCATACTTCGTACGGCCCGCCGGTGCAACCTAATTCGGGATAAGCCGTTAAAGCGGCGGTAGCATGCCCCGGCATCTCAATTTCGGGGATTACCGTAATATATCTTTCGGCGGCATAAGCCACCACTTCGCGTATTTCATCCTGTGTATAGAAGCCGCCATAAGGCGTTTCATCATAAACAAAAGGTTTTTGATAGCGGCCTTTCAGCGTCTTTTTCCGAATCGATCCTACCTCCGTCAGTTTCGGATATTTTTTTATTTCGATACGCCAACCTTGATCGTCGGTCAGGTGCCAATGAAAACGATTGATTTTATGCATAGCCATCAAATCAATATATTTTTTCAGAAATGAAACGGGAAATATATGGCGGCAAACATCTAACATATGCCCCCTATAGGCAAAACGCGGAGCATCATTAATTTCCACGCATGGAATATCCCACAGTTTAGGCGATGTTTTTGTCTGGCTAAATATTTCGGGAGGAGCCAATTGCATCAAGGTTTGTATGCCATAAAACCAACCGGCTTCGCTACCTGCTTTTATCGTAATAATTTTTTTTGTTACAGATAAGCTATAGGCTTCCGGCTGCATATCGGCCCGCACAAGGTGAATAATTTTACCGGTAGATTTCAAACTGTCATCTATGCAATTTAATTGCATGCCGCTGGATTTTGAAAACTGTTCTATAAAGAGTTTAGCAATAGTATGCGCTTCCTTATTATCTTTTTCGGTTAAAACAACCACTGTCGGATCTATTACAAAACTACCGTCGTGCTTGATAATAGAAGATGGTTGCGGAATTATGCTAATTGTTTTTTCTTCATGGCGACAGGAAAAAGCCACCATTACTAATGCTAATAAAATAATTGATTTTTTCATAAATACAGGTTTCAACTTATTTTTCAAAGGTACGTTTTTTTTCCGAAAATGACAAATATTTTTTAGTAAATTTTTGTAATATCAATTATATATCCGTTCTTTGCATAAGATTAACAATTGATATTTCATGAAAATAGAACAAAACAAGGTCGTATCGTTGAGCTATACGCTCGTAGTAGATGGTGAAACAATAGAAACCGTAAAACCGGAGAAACCGATGCAATTTATTTTTGGCGCCGGTTATTTATTGCCAAAATTTGAAGAAAACATTGCAGGTAAATCTGTTGGAGATGCTTTTGAATTTGACTTAGCCGCCATTGATGGTTATGGAGAAATAAATCCGGAAGCTCTCGTTGAATTACCCAAAAATATATTCGAAGTAGATGGTGCCATCGAAGAAGGTTTATTGACCGTCGGAAATGTTATTCCGATGAGCGATAACATGGGAAACCGCTTGAATGGCAGTGTAGCTGATATTTTGGAAGACAGTGTAATAATGGATTTCAATCATCCGTTAGCTGGCGAAGATTTACATTTCAACGGCACGGTAGTGGCTGTACGGGACGCTACAGAGCAAGAAATTCAACTTGGATTATACGGTGAAAAAGGTGGCTGCGGAGGCGGTTGTTCTTCCGGCTGTGAAGGTTGCAACTAATAAGTACCAAATAAAAGCAGCGATTTGCTGCTTTTTTTATTTATATTTGTAGCATTGTTTTTTAAAATCTATCATTATGTTCGAAGCTTTATTTGCTTATCCTCTACTTCCTTTTTTTGTATTCTTCGCTCGTATTTGCGATGTAACATTAGGGACATTGCGTATCATCTTTATTTCGAAAGGCAAAAAGTACTTGGCGCCACTGTTTGGTTTTGTGGAAGTCTTTATTTGGATTATCGTAATCAGTAGAATTTTAGAATCAAGCCAAAACGATATTATCTGTTATATAGCATATGCTGCCGGTTATGCAACAGGTAGTTTTGTAGGAATGCTGGTAGAAGAGCGTTTAGCACTCGGGACACAACTCATACGTATATTTACGAAGAAAGATGGCGGCGAACTAGTTAGTATGCTGAATAAGCACAATTACGGGGCTACCAGCGCTATCGGCGAAGGTGTTGCGGGAAATGTGCATATAGTAGAAACCGTTGTAAACCGCAAAAACGGAAAGCAAGCCGAGCAGCTTATAGCATCCTATGACGATAAGGCTTTTTATGTAATATCGGATGTACGTTCGGTGCAACACGGAATTTTTCCATCATCCGGCAGCAATAATACGATACGCCGCTGGCGACAAGGAAAATAAAGAGATGTTGTCTTGTTCTGAAAAACTTTACAGATGATTTATTCTATATCCTAAAATAGAAACGAGAAAACGACCTCCGAACCGTTATTGAAAAGCGCTAAAAATAGCCCAAAAGAAGAAGAAAATGAGCTGGTTACAATTTGAGACCAACTAAAATTGCAATCATCCGATGACAAGTTTTACAAAAGGGAATATTGTAAATGAGCAAGACGAAAACAATCCTCGAACAAATCCGGCTGGAACTGAAAAACAGTGTAGATGAAAAAACACAAAATACGGCGCAAAATTTTTTCAAAGAAGAAATCAAAGCCTACGGTGTAAAAGTTCCTGTTGTCAATAAAATCGGTAAAGAATTTTTCAAAGAAATCAAAGGGAATTCCAAAGCAGAGATATTCGCTTTGTGCGAAGAACTGTGGATGTCGGGCTATCTGGAAGAATCGTTTATTGCCTGCAACTGGTCTTACGCCTTGCATAAACAATACGAAGAAGCCGATTTTGAAACGTTTGAGCGTTGGGTACAAAACTATGTGGACAACTGGGCTTCGTGCGATACGTTGTGCAACCACACCGTCGGCGAGTTTGTCGAAATGTTTCCCCGATATATTTCCCGATTGAAAGCATGGGCGACATCCGCTAACCGTTGGGCGCGTCGGGCGGCCGCGGTTACGTTGATTATTCCCGCCCGCAAAGGTTTATTTCTGGAAGATATTTTTGAAATCGCCACTACGCTACTTCATGATAAAGACGATTTGGTACAGAAAGGCTACGGTTGGATGCTCAAAGCCGCCAGCGAAGCGCATCGGGCAGCAGTATTCGACTTTGTTATGAAAAACAAAGCCACCATGCCGCGGACAGCATTACGGTATGCTATTGAAAA
The DNA here is from genome assembly GCA_031551045.1 of Bacteroidales bacterium. Taxonomy (GTDB): domain Bacteria; phylum Bacteroidota; class Bacteroidia; order Bacteroidales; family UBA932; genus JAVBOD01. The sequence continues at coordinate 744 of JAVBOD010000101.1, read as the reverse complement.
AATGCCACCGGAAATGCGAGCGGAAGCCATGAAAAAGTAGCTGTTTACAACACTGAAATATATTCGGGAAACATTTCGACAAACTCGCCGATGGTGTGGTTGCACAAGCTATCGCATGAAGCCCAGTTGTCCACATAGTTTTGTACCCAACGCTCAAACGTTTCAAAATCGGCCTCTTCGTATTGTTTATGCAAGGCGTAAGACCAATTGCAGGCAATAAACGATTCTTCCAGATAGCCCGACATCCACAGTTCTTCACACAAAGCGAATATCTCTGCTTTGGAATTACCTTTGATTTCTTTGAAAAACTCTTTGCCGATTTTATTGACAACAGGAACTTTTACGCCGTAGGCTTTGATTTCTTCTTTGAAAAAATTTTGTGCCGTATTTTGTGTTTTTTCATCTACACTGTTTTTCAGTTCCAGCCGGATTTGTTCGAGAATTGTTTTCATCTTAATCATTTATAATATCTTTTCCACCTTCAATTGCTTTCAGATTTTTGGCATTCAGTTTTGAAACCACTTTTTTGCCTGTTTCCAGTTCCAGTTTCTTACGGGCAGCAGCAGCCACGGAACCGCCTTGTTGGGCGACCTTGGCATTTTCCACAAGTGTTTTTGGTTTTTTCTCTTTTGAAATTTCGGTAGTGGACGCCTCGGCAAGCATGTTCAAAACTAACTCAAGGTTAGTCATATTGTCGCGCAAACTTTCCGTTTTCAATCCTTTGAATTGCTTATACTGCTTGGT
>JAVBOD010000066.1:0-15296 GCA_031551045.1 Bacteroidales bacterium | reverse complement strand
ATCAAAGGTGGAGTGCAGGAATCCGAGCTTTCCTCCTTTGCTGAACGTTGGCTTCATCTTATTAATCGTTTTCAGTAACCAATTCATTTTTATGTTGATTTTTTATTTGTACTGTGTTTGGGGTTTAGCGTTTCTTTCGTTTTGTAATGAAAACAAATTCTTCATTTCGCTCGGAATGACAATTTGAATGAGATGGCTTTCCCGCCCTGCGGGACAATGACGTGCGCTTCGCGCCACCTGCCCGGATGAACGCATTCGTTCAGGCGGGTTCATCATTCATAACTCGTCATTCATCGTTCATTTACATTTCTTTAATCATCATGTTGATGCCTCGTCGCAGGATTTCCTGCACTTCTATTTTCGAAGGACAAATAAATTCGCACAAGGCAAAATCCTCTTCAATGACCTCGTAAATGCCGAGTTGCTCCATTTTATCGATATCGTCGGCGAGTATAGCTTTCAATAAATACACCGGGTAAATGTCCATGGGCACTACTTTCTCATATTGGCCGGTCATCACAAAAGCGCGTTCGCCGCCATTGAGGTTTGTGTCCAGTGCGTATTGTTTCTTCGGCATCAGGCTGGATAAATAGCTGCGCGAAAAACTGTATTTCTTCAGGCGGAACGGATTAGCCCAACCGAAAAATTCATAATGATCGCCTTCGGGAATGACCGTAATAGCACTGTCATAAAATCCCAAATATCCATGAGCGCCGATATTAGCGCCGGTAAGCACGTTTCCGCTGATATAACGCGGATTTTTTGCCGTATCGATCTGGTCGCCGATAGCGCTGATGTTGCTGCCGGCTATCATTCGGAAATAGCGTGGTTTTTTTACTTCCGATCCGGTTAGGGCAATTACTTTAGAAGCATCATAAGTGCCTTTCAAAAACAAACGGCCGAGTATCACGACGTGTTGCGGGTCTATCGTCCATACCACCTCGCCTTTATTGATAGGGTTTATATGGTGTATTTGGATACCCACGTTGCCTGCCGGATGTTTTCCGATAAAAGTATTCGTTTCCACACCTTTTATTTTACGAAGGATGCTGGTAGCTGATACTTCGTCGTTCAAACCAAGATAAATCTTGCCGGAAGTGAGTTTACCCAAAGCATCGATACCCGCCTGGAATGCTTCTCCTTCTCCGGTGAGGACAAAATCCACATCGGGCGCTAATGGCGAACTGTCAAATCCGGAAATAAAAATAGCTTTCGGCTCATCATTTGGGTTGGCTAAAATCCCATAAGGCCGTTGCTTCAGGAAAGGCCAGGCGCCTCCTTGCAACATCAACTCTTTGACTTGAGCCCGCGACAGATTGTAAGCCGGTTTCACATCGAATTGCACGTATTCCTGCACATCGGAAGGATGCACGACCACTTCCAATAATTTTCGTTTCTCACCGCGCACAATGGCGCTCACAACTCCGCTAACAGGTGAAGCAAAAACTACTTCCGGATGATTTTTATCAATAAATAATGGTGTTCCGGCCAATACGGCATCGCCTTCTTTGACCATTAATTTCGGCGTGAGGTTGTGGAAATCCGTTGGTTTCACTGCATAGGTGGGAGCTATTGGCGATTTGACAAGCACTTTCTCTGCTCGTCCTTTTAGAGAAAGCTCAAGCCCCTTGCGGATTTTAATGACTTTCGACATTTTTAAAATCTTTTTTTTATTAAGAATCTGCAAATTTAAGCAAAGATTTAGAGTTTCAAAATTAGAAATCTTATTGAATTGTTTTCCAAAGTCATAAACTCATTGTTGAGAACTTCGTTTGCACGTTGCACCAAGGGAGTGTATTTTTGCACGCTTATGAATATTTTTTTAGATGATTTGAGCAATGCTCAACGTGAGGCCGTGGTTAACTATCAAGGCCCTTCGCTGATTATTGCAGGAGCCGGTTCCGGTAAAACACGCGTATTAACTTACCGCATTGCCCACATGTTGCAACAAGGCGTGTTGCCGTGGTCGGTGCTGGCATTAACGTTTACCAACAAAGCAGCCAATGAAATGAAAGAACGGATTGGTAAATTGGTAAATCCGGATAGCGCCCGCCGTATTTGGATGGGTACCTTTCACTCTATTTTTGCCCGTATCCTGCGTAGCGAAGCGCATTTGCTGGGATACCCCTCTACCTTTACTATTTACGACACTACCGACAGCAAAAGCTTGATACGGGCTTGTATCAAAGAATTGATGTTGGACGAAAAAATTTATAAGCCCGGCGATGTGCTGGGGCGTATTTCCATGGCCAAGAATAGCCTGATTCAGGTGCATGAATACGCCAGAAATGTACAAATTACGGCGGCTGATGCGGCTGCTCGTCGTCCGCGGATTGCTGAAATATACGAACGCTATGCACAACGTTGCCGTGTGGCGGGGGCAATGGATTTTGACGATTTACTGCTAAACACCAATATCCTTTTCCGCGATTTTCCGGAAGCCTTGGAAAAATATCGCGCGCTGTTCCGGTATATTTTAGTGGATGAGTATCAGGATACGAACTATGCGCAATATTTAATTGTAAAGAAATTGGCAGAACCGCACCATAACCTTTGTGTGGTGGGCGACGATGCGCAGAGCATTTACTCGTTTCGCGGCGCGCGGATTGAAAATATCCTGAATTTCAGGAACGACTATAGCGACTATAAGGAATACAAACTGGAACAAAACTATCGCTCTACGCAAACAATAGTGGATGCGGCAAATAGTTTGATAGAAAAAAACAGCCGGCGAATCAACAAAAAGTGCTTCTCCGAAGCCGAAACAGGAGAGAAGATAGGCGTATTGAAAGCCTTTACCGACCAGGAAGAAGGATTTATGGTGGCCTCGTCCATTGCCGAGCGAGTGTACCGCGACCGCGTACAATATAATGATTTCGCTATTTTGTACCGCACTAACTCGCAATCGCGGAGCTTCGAAGACGCTTTGCGCAAACATAATATTCCTTACAAAATATACGGTGGAATCTCGTTTTATCAACGGGCGGAAATTAAAGATTTGCTGGCCTACTTACGTTTAACCGTAAACCCGCATGACGATGAAGCGTTTAAACGCGCAGTGCAGGTGCCTTCGCGTGGAATCGGCGACACCACGATGGGGCGCCTGCAAGCTTTCTCGCTGGATACCGGAAAAAGTATTTTCGAAACGCTGCAAAACGTACCTGCCGAAACCATCGGGCTACGCGCTCCCGCTCCGCAACGATTGGCAGAGTTTACGAAATTAATAGCCGAATTGGGCGGGCAACAATTTCAACAAGGCGCTTATGATTTTGCAATGACAGTGGCAGCCAAATCGGGATTTTTAGCCGAACTGAAAAACGATAAATCGCCGGAAGGTGTGGCGCGTTATGAAAATATAGAAGAATTGTTTAATAGCATTCGTGAATTTTGCGACAACTACGAACCCACCGGTGAAGAAGAGACGGAACTCATTACTATCCATCATTACTTGGAAAATGTCGCGTTGATTACCGACATGGACAACGAGAAAAAAGAAGACCGCAACAAGGTTTCGCTCATGACCGTGCATTCGGCCAAAGGCTTGGAATTTCCTTATGTTTATGTCGTAGGGATGGAAGAAAACTTATTCCCCGGAAGCATGTCGCAGTATTCGCCCGACGATTTGGAAGAAGAACGCCGCTTGTTCTACGTGGCTATTACCCGTGCCGGCCGTAAAGCCACCGTATCGTTTGCCAACTCGCGCTACCGTTGGGGAGAGGTAAAATCTAATCCTCCCAGCCGTTTTCTTCGTGATATCGATAGCCACTATTTTGAAAGCTCGGTAACGCCCGACGAACCGGCCTATTCGGATATTCGCGACGACGACGACATGCCGGCCACACCGGCGCCACGCCGCGTGTTGCGCCCGATACAATCGGCGCCGCGTTCGGCACAGCCGCTATCTTCGCGCCCTACTGCACGCCCTGCAGAAGCAGGTTCGTTCGAGGCAAGCAACCCCGATGATATCCGCGAAGGCATGCGCGTAGAGCACGAACGTTTCGGCTTTGGAGAGGTGCAGGCTATTGAAGGTAATTCAGCCAATAAAAAAGCAGTGGTGGTATTTGACTCTGGTGGCAGCAAAACACTCTTATTAAAATTTGCCAAATTAAAAATTGTTTAAAATTTTTATGCTTATCCGCAAACTGTCCTAACCAATGCCGTAGGCATTATCGCTTGGTAGAAATAGGGGTTAATCCTAACACGGCATCCTGTAGGGATGCATCCCTACAGGATGCCGTGTTGTGTTCATCAATGGCTTAGGCTACCGAGCGTAAATCCCTACGGGATAGTGGCTGTGATTTCAGATAATCAAATAAATTTAACAAAATTTTGGGAATAAAAAATCTATTTCTTATCTTTGTACCTAATTGGCATATTTATACTTAATAGTATAAACTCTTATTTTTAAATTTTAAAATTATGAAACAAAATACCTGTGTTATTTTAGCTATGGTGTTTTTTGCATGTTCTTTAATGGTCTCTTGTAAAAAAGAAGACGTAAAAGAACCTGTTGCAGATAAATTAGTCGATGGCATTTCGTACATAGGAAAGGATTTTAACGATCAACCGGCCGCCTGCGTAATGTTATCTGATTTCTCTAAAAAAACAATTTTATTTGGAGACATAGCGGTAATCAATCATCCCTTGTCGGCGGTTATTAGCCCCGATGGAGCGAACGTGCTAATATGTAATGACCCGGCAAGTGGCCAATATTCTTTGAATAGTTGGAATATGGCAAGCCCCATGCTTTCTAGAATATCGGAATTTAATACGATTATGGCCAAAAATCCGGTGTACACCTCGGACGGAAGCAAAATCGTTTATATCAACAGCCATACTTCGGCTATAGAAATAGTCGATACCGACGGTCAAAACAGGAAGATATTATATACGGCGGCAGCAGGAACCACTTCTTCTCCCTCCATTACGCCCGACAATCAAAAAATAGTATTTCAATACACGGAAAATAATGTCTCCGATATTTATGTAATAAATATGGACGGAACAAACCCTTTGGTAGTAAGAAAAGGAGATGCTACCCATAATTATCAGGAACCTTGGGTGATGTCGAACGATAAGATTATTTACGTAACACTCAATAAATCTATCCTTTTACCGGCCAATTCGGTGATATGCACAGCCGGTATAAATGGCGAGAATGAACAAATACTGGTAGCAGAAGGAAAATATAACCTTCCGTCTGTAAATAAAAAGGGGGATGCATTATTATATTGGAATGCCATCAGTAATAAATGGACGGTATCATCTATTTCAGAAAGCAGAGTGTCGATAATAAGCACGATACCGGGAACATTAAGCAATCATATGATTTTTTCCCGTGTCGATCCCCGCTATATATCAGGTAGCCCAAGCCCAAAAGACTAACGTTATTGTTCCTTTTTAATGGAACAATAATTGTTGGATATAAAAGCGATATAAAATCTTTATATGAGAAAAGCAGCATTACTTATTCTTTCCTGTTTATTACTATTTCCGGCTTTTGCCCAAGCCGACAGCAGTGCTGTAAAAAGCAAACAAAATAAAAATATCGGAATTACCGGAATCCCCACCATATCGTTTGACCGATCGAGAGGCATGGGATTCGGAGGTATGGGAATGATGTTTTTTGAACTAGGGAATAAGCCCGGTACGCCTCCGTCGCGCGTGTCGGTGAGCGCCCAGTACACGACCAAGCATAATTGGATGGCGATGGGATTCGTTCAACTGTTTTTATGGGAAGATTTTTTACGCCTTTCAACCGGAGGCGGCTACTTTAGCTCACACTTTCAAACATATGTGAACGTGGCCGGCGATGGCAATATGGAGATTCCTTACGGGAATAGCGGATTTTTTATTTTCCTGTCACCGCTTTTTAAATTATATCCTCACTTATATGTCGGCCCCACAGTGGGTATGTTCGATTCTAACATTGATTCCGGTAATCCGGACTACTTGCCGGATCAAGTCAACAAATCGAACTCGATAGGATTGGTCGCGCTCTATGATACCAAGGATAATCAATATAATCCGGCTAAAGGAATCACGGCAAACATACGCTATACCAACAATCCGTCATGGCTCGGCAACAACGAAACGTTCAATAAGATTTTTTTGTATGCCAATTATTATGTACGATTGGACAAATCGAAAATACTGGCATCACGCATTTCGGGCAATGTCGGTTTAGGTACGGTTCCCTTTTCGTCACAAAGCTATGTGGGAGGAGAAGATATTCGGGGCTATACAAAAGGAGAATACCGTGGAAATCAAACATATGCATTGCAGTCAGAACTGCGTTGGGCTATCTATAAACGCTGGGGAGCTGTCGGTTTTGCAGGCGTTGCTATGACGGTGAACCCTAACAGTCAATTATTACCGGGTGCCGGGCTGGGCATACGTTACAAAATCTTGAAAAAATATAATATTAATGCCGGATTGGACGGAGCCTTAGGAAAAGACGACTGGGGTATTTATTTCCGCATTACGGAGGCGTTTTAGCGTTGTCGTTTCCTGTTAGAGGCGAAGACAGCCATAAATCTCAATTTTATTTTCAGCTGAAATATTGTATCTTTGCAACCATAGCAAGGCCCCATGCATAGGAAAGGAAAACCCGATAATAAATCGATGACCGATGCGCAAAAACAGTTATTAAAACAGCTGGACATTATACGCAATAGTCATACTATTTCCCAAAAAAGCCTTGAACTACTGGTTGCCTTAGTCCAAAAAATACGTCCGCATGCAGCGTATTTCAGCACTAAAGCTGCCGAACAGCAATTGTTGTTTTTGATAGATTCCTTAAAGCATAATCCGGCCACACTTCAAAAATTCAGAACATTACTGCAAGATGTATTTATAAATACCGATATCTCGGAAGTGCTTACGGAAAGCGGCCTTCAGAGCGAACGTGGCTTTTTTTTCGAATTCAACAAACGTATAAAATATAAATTATTGCCTCCGCTCAAAAATAAAGGCAGCTTTTTATACGCCATCAATGCCATTTTTTATAAAAAGAACGACTATAAATGGATAGAAGATGTTGATGATGCTGTATGGGTAGAGCTATTCGAGCTGATGGGACTGGAATTACACGTTTCCAACGAAAAAATGCTTTATCAGCTATTTAAGTCCCTGTATATCACATCCAGTCGTGTTTCCTCGTTAGGTGTGGAGCCCGATATCCGGCGTTGTCTTAGCGACGGGGAGCAAATGTCTTTCATCCGGCAAAGTCAATTGAGTAGAGACTTAATTGAAATACGGAAGCAGCATGCTGCCAACAACGAATATCATCAGGCGGAATATAATCTACTGATCGAGTTATCGATGTGCGAGCAGCATATGCAGAAAATACAGGATGGTATTTCGGAATATGGCACCAGCTTGCATCAAACATACATTATGATGCGTTTAAAGCAACTGCTTGAGCGTATGAGGATAGTGTTGGATATTATCAGTAATGATGAAAAGGTGGACTTATACCGGGTGGTGCGTCACTTCAAAATTACGGTACAGAACGAAAATACAAAAAACAGTATTCGCTCGCTGATGGTCGATAATGTAGATTTTTTGGCGTACCGTATTGCCGAACACGAGCGTAATACCGGAGAACATTACATTACGACGACCCGATCCGAATATTGGAAGATGTTTAAATCGGCCATGGGCGGCGGCGTGATTATATCGTTTGTGGCCATCATCAAAAATCTCTTCCATTTCATCAAGATGGCTCCCTTCTGGCAAGGCTTCGCCTATAGTGTAAACTATGCGGCAGGCTTTATTACCATTTATACTACCGGAGCAACCTTGGCCACCAAGCAGCCGGCTATGACGGCTTCGACCATTGCAAGTTCACTGGATGATAAAAAAAGCAACACGCCCAATTTGCCGGAATTAGCTATTTTAATATCGGAAGTAATGCGTAGCCAAACCGCTTCGTTTATCGGAAACCTCATGATTGTGTTTCCGTTGACCTTGGCCATGGCATACGGTTGGGAAATTCTATTCGGATTTCCCATTGCCGATGCCGAGACGGCGCAGAAAATGATTGATGCTCAACATCCGTTGCGTTCATTAAGTTTATTGTATGCGTGTTTCACCGGTGTTTTTCTCTATCTTTCGGGAATTATTTCCGGTTATTTTGACAATTTAGTAGTATATGGAAATATTCCACAACGACTGCGCGAGCACCAAGGCCTGAAGCGCACCTTCAAACAAAAAACGATTAATAAAATAGCGAACTACACGGAAAAGCACCTGGGAGGTTTAATGGGAAACCTGTCATTGGGCTTCTTCTTAGGGATGGCCGGATTCGTCGGCTACATTTTCGGAATCAGCTTCGATATTCGACATATTACCATTTCGACAGGCAACTTTGCTATTGGCCTGCAAGGCTTAGCTTTTGACCTGCCATGCGCCGATATTATATGGACGACGTTTGGGGTGTTGATGATTGGCTTCTTTAACTTTCTGGTGAGTTTTCTATTGGCGTTTTTCACTGCATTAGCCTCACGCAAGGTACGCTTCCGGCAGTATCACCGTATCGTCAAATACGTGGTACGCTTGCTATGGCGTTATCCGCTTGATTTTATTCGCCCGCCCAAAACACTGCGCAAACCCGACGATTTCATTCATCACAAGCGGAAGAAATAAATGGATATTTTTACGCATGCTCTTTGCGTAAACTCTGCTCGCTTTTCCGGGAATGTTTTTTTGACTTTTTTAACAGCCTCATTTTGAGCTGAGAATAACAATTTAAAGACTTTAGCCCAATTAAAAAATGTTTGGCTAAAGCCTTTGTGATTTTATCTGATTGTCAGTCGCTTAAAAGCAACAGCATTATGGGCAAATGTAAACAATTACTTAGAAAACACCCCTTACTCCGCAAAGGCACTCTTTACCGGCCGTCCAATCCATACTTGCGGAACAGCGAGGTGGAAAACGTCGGCGATAGTAGCGGTAATGTCGTAAATCATCACGCTTTCTGTAATTTCGAAACCCTTTTTCACGCCCGGGCCGAACAGAATGAGCGGAATTTCCATTTCTTTCATTGTTTTTCCGCCATGCCCTTTGTTGATGCCGCCGTGGTCGGCTACCAATAAAAATAAGGTGTTTTTCTCCATGCCGGCGTCTTTCACCGCTTGCCACAAGCGTGCGATATGCCCGTCGAGCTTGGTTAATTCCGCATAATACTCCGGCGTATCGTGCCCATATTTATGCCCTGTGGCATCGGGCTGGTCAAAAACCACCATCGTGAAGGTAGGCTTTTTAGCGCGGATATATCCGGCAATCTCTTCCGTACAGCGGTAAGGGGCCAACGTGTCGGGTTTTATTTGCTGCACCGTGTTGGCCGCCGGTTGTTCCATCAGGTAAGCCATACCGTCCCATTCATAGAAAAAGCCGATCTCCGCCTCGGGGAGCTGGTCGCGCAAAAGACTGAAGATAGAAGGGAAGAGCCCATATTTTTCCGTCACTATCCGCGAGGGTAAATCGGGTTTCCGGCTGCCCCATTCGGTAAATCCGTGCAGTTCGGGGCCGGCGCCCATCATCATGGAAGCCCAGTTCACCGCGCTCGACGAGGGCAATACACTGCGGGCATGAAAGGTGTAAGCGCCTTCCCGCATCATCATTTTCGCCGTGGGCATATCGGCAGCCGGCAGGCTATAGGCTCCCCAACCGTCTAATCCGACGACGATTACATGTTTTATTGGCGTCGTCGTTTGGCAAGCCGTAAAAAATATTCCGGAGAATAGGGTACAGGTTAGCAGAATCGTTATTGTTCGCATGATGTTTATTTGTTTAAGGCCGATTTGGAAAAAACAAATGTAGAATGAAAAAATCAAAATGGGAAAAAAAGCCTCGTTTTTCCGGTATTTTTTTCGAAACGAACGCCAGCTATCCGAAGTGGGTTATAATGGAAATTTCAACATTTCGCGATATTCAAAAAATTACAAATGTGTACTCACGATTTTACAACGCGGAGCATTTTTATCCTAAAATCACTTCATTTACAAAAGTAAATCCGTATTTTTCCAATTCATTAAATTACAAATGTGAATCATTTATTATGATAAATATTAATATATGATAATCAGTATTTTATACGATTTATTTTCAATAACACATCAAATCATTACAAGCTTCTCCGGCTATTAGTCATGAAATAGATATTTTAGGACTGAGTGGTTCTTTAGAATTAGCTATTTACCAGTGTTTTACAATAATTATATAATCCACCGCTTTAATATAGGTTTTTACCGATGTTACAAGCCTTTTCCGTAGTTTTTAATAGCTATTAAATCAGCTAATTATCGTATAGTTACCCTCCTTCTTAAATCGTCACTTTTAGTCTTTCGATGCCTATCATTCGTGCTGTTTTTTACTATCAGAATCATCCTTCCGCTGGTTTTTACTACCATAAAAATGAGGATTTTAGAATATTCTCAATAGAATAAGGTGGAATGGTGTATAGGCAGCTATTCCTATTATTCGGAGAAATCGAGTGTTATTGATTATTCTAATTACAATTGTAAATTACATTTGTAAACAAAATATTAATTACATTTGTAGCATCTAAAGTTTACAAAAATGAAAGACCGATTATTGCAATTTTTAGCCGCCGAGCAACTCTCGCCGGCCCACTTTGCCGACATGTTAGGGGTGCAACGTTCGGGAGTGTCGCACATACTTTCGGGGCGCAACAAACCCGGTTTCGATTTTATTGAAAAGCTTTTAAAGCGTTTTCCGGCTATCAATGCCGACTGGCTTATTACCGGCCGCGGGAAAATGTATAAAGAGATGCAAACGCCGCCCCTTTTCTCCGTAGAACCCGAAGAAAAAGAGCCGGTTAACAGTCAACCGCTGAATATTCCGGCTACAGGCGATTTATTCTCCAACCCCCTTCCCGAAAATACGCCCGGACAAGAGCAAGTTATCGAAAAAGCAATCGCTACGAACCCCTTATCAGCTAAGAAGATAGAGCGAATTATTATTTTGTACGAAGATAAGAGTTTTAGCGACTACCGGCCGGCACAAATCCCCTAAACCATAAAGGGACAAAGCGATGAACGATGAGTGGCGGCGGTTTTCAAACCTGAAATATCGAACATTACACGGTTTCCCCTTTACCCTTGTACCTTTTCAGCTTTGCACCTTATTAAAGAACTTATCAACAACACTCGTTTTTGCTTGCTAATATCGTTCGGCTGTTATACTTTTGCTGCGTTTTGTATGTATGAAAATGTATAAGTTATTGCGCCCCTTATTATTCCGGATATCGCCGGAAGTTATTCACGACCTGATTGTTGTGTTAATGAAAATTGTTCGCTACATCCCCGGCATGAAGTGGATATTGCGGAAATCATACGGTTATCAATCGCCCACGCTGGAACGCGAGGTGTTTGGCCTTAAATTTACCAATCCGGTAGGCCTGGCGGCCGGTTTCGATAAAAATGGCGAGATAGTGGACGAATTGGCCACGCTGGGCTTCGGTTTCATTGAAATCGGCTCGGTGACCCCGCTTTCGCAACCCGGCAACCCCCGCCCGCGGGTGTTCCGTTTGGAAGAGGACAGCGCCATTATCAACCGCATGGGGATTAATAACGAAGGCGTGAAAGATGTCGTTAAATTTTTGCGGAAGCACAAGGACAGGCGTATAATTGTGGGGGGAAATATCAGCAAAAACACCTCGACGCCCAATGCCGAAGCGCCGGAAGATTACGAGCGGGCATTTATGATGCTTTATGATTATGTCGATTACTTCGTTATCAATGTGAGTTGCCCGAACGTGAAAAACCTTTGCAAATTGCAGGATGTGGACAGTTTGAACGAGATTGTCCGCCGCGTGACCGAGCAACGCAAATACCACGATATTTACAAGCCTATTCTCCTGAAACTCTCGCCCGACCTTGCGAACGAACAGATAGACGAAGCGGTCATGATTGTGCGCAACAACGGGTTGGACGGCATTGTGGCTACCAATACGACTATTGGCCGCGAAGGCTTGAAAACGACTGCTAAAGCGGTGGAATCCATCGGAAAAGGCGGATTGAGCGGACATCCGCTCACACAACGCAGTCTCGAAATGGTACGTTATATCCACGGAAAAACGGAAGGGCAAGTGCCCATTATCGGCGTGGGCGGCATTATGAGCGAGCAGGATGCGCTGAACATGCTGGAGGCCGGCGCTACCTTGATACAGGTTTATACGGGCTTTATATACAACGGCCCTGCTTTTGCAAAAAAAATACTCAAAAAAATAGACGCTCGAAGCAGAAAATAGCGTATGAAAGCCGTTCCCCGCACTACGATTATTACGATTGGCGACGAAATTCTTATCGGGCAAATCACCGATACCAACTCCGGCTACATGGCGGCCGAATTGAATAAAATAGGCATTGCCGTGCAGGAAATGTGTTCGATTAGCGATAATCGTTCCGAAATACTCGATACGTTGCAACGGGTAACGTCTTCCGAAAATCCTTCTTTAGTTTTGATTACCGGAGGTTTGGGCCCCACTAACGACGATATTACTAAAAAAGTGCTGGCGGAATTTACCGGCGCCAAAGGAATGCACGTACATGAGCCTTCGCTGGAGATGGTGCGCAACATTACGCAACGGCGCGGTATGCTGATGAATGAGTTGAACCGCAACCAAGCGCTCGTGCCCGATTCGTGCACCGTGTTACTGAATACCTGCGGTACGGCGCCCGGCATGTGGTTCGAGTACGGCAACGCTATGATTGTTTCCATGCCCGGCGTACCGTTCGAGATGCAGGCTATGATGCCCGAAGTGTTGCAACGTTTGCAAAAGCATTATAACTTGCCGCCTGTTTATCATCGCAGTATTAAAACATTCGGTATTGGCGAAGCGGTGCTGGCCGAAACCATTGCCGCCTGGGAAAACGAACTGCCGCCGCACATAAAACTGGCTTATTTGCCCAATCCGTTGACGGGTGTGTGTCTGCGCCTTTCGGTGTACGACACGGATGTGAATACCGCTGCAGAGGTATCCCGTGAAATAGAACGTTTGCAAGCTATTTTGGGCAAGGCTGTGTACGGCGAAGGCGCTGATACGCTGGAAAGTGTAGTGGGCATGTTATTGAAAGAAAAAGGCGCTACATTAGCCACGGCCGAATCGTGTACCGGCGGAAAAATTGCTTCGATGATTACTTCGGTGCCGGGCAGTTCGGCCTATTTCAAGGGAAGTATAATAGCGTACGATAATGCCGTGAAAACCGTTTTGCTGGGTGTGCACTCAGCTACGCTCGCCCAATACGGCGCCGTGAGCCTGCAAGTGGTGGAACAAATGGCGCTGGGGGCTTGCAACCGTATGCACACCGACTATGCCGTAGCCACTTCGGGCATCGCCGGCCCCGCCGGCGGAACGCCCGAAAAACCGGTAGGAACAGTTTGTATAGCAATCGCTACACCCCATGGTGTAAAATCGCAAACATTCCAATTCACCAACGACCGTATGCGAAATATCGACCGCTCGGCCGCCCATGCGTTGAACATGTTACGGCTGGAGTTACTGAAGTAAATCCATGTGTGAAACGGATTAAGAATTGGGGATAGGTCTTATTTCAACCTGTGTTCTCTCAAGTAAATTTCTTCTCCGGCAGCCAGATTTTCGTCGGATTTCCGGTTGTTATATTTGCATAACGCTTTGAGTTGTACCGCATAGCGTTGCGATATATCATATAACTTTTCGCCGGCTTCGGTAATATGGATAGGATGGTGGGCATCTGCCCGTTTCTTTTTTGATTCCAGAAAAACAACTTGGTCTTTTTCCATTTTGGCGTTGCTATGGCTCACATCGTTATAGGAAAGCAGTTTTTTCACATCTATATTATATTCCTTAGCAATAGAGGAGTAGGTGTCGTTGGAGCGGGCTTTGATAAAACGCACGCCATTGCGGTTATATTCTTTACGGTCTATTTCAAACGAATAGTTCTCCAAATTCACTTTGTTTGTTCGCGCCCCTGCGACGGAGGAGCTTGTTTTGGCCGGTTTCTCCACTTCTTTATCGGTTTCTAATTTGCTGGGCGGTTGCACCTCGACCATGGTTTCGCTATCGTATTGATAAAGCCGGTTATCTTCAATGATTTTAATGAGCCGTTCGGCATATTGCGGATTGGTGGCATAGCCTGCTTTTTTCAATCCATAAGCCCAAGCCTTGTAATCGGTCGATGGAAGGTCGAATAAAAAGCTGTAACGGTCGCGATAACGTAAAAAGTTGGCATGGTCGGCATACGATTCCTCTGCACAGGAATATTTCCGGAAACACTCTTGTAAAGCATCATCATCGTGGTAAATTTTTTCGCCTTCCCATACTTTTTGACATTTTATCCCGAAGTGGTTATTCCCCTGAACGGCTAAACGGCTATTGCCATTGTCCGATTCGAAACACCCTTGCGCTAACGTGATACTGGCGGGAATACCGTATTCTTGCATGTGCTTAATGGCGATATCCTTATATTTTTGGATATACTCTTCGCGGCTTGCTTTGGCTGTTTGAGCATGTCCGGAAGCGGAAGACAGAAGACAAAAAACAGCGATTAAATAAATATATTTCATGTTTACATTTGATAATTCGGGTACAAAAATATAAATTTGTCGTTACATTGTATGGATTAAGATTAAATCAGCATGAAAAAAGAAACGATTATTACTATAAAAGTCACGGAAGCCGACTCGGCGAAAGACTTGTCTCCCGTGGATGCATCCTTGTTGCAAAAAGCCGAAGAAGCCACTCGTACGGCTTATGCTCCATACTCCAAATTTCATGTAGGAGCAGCCGTATTATTAGAGAATGGCGAAATTATTTGCGGGGCGAATCAGGAAAATGCGGCCTATCCTTCGGGTTTATGCGCTGAGCGGGTGGCCTTGTTCTATGCAAACGCCCGCTACCCCAACGTGCCGGTGAGCGCTATTGCCGTAAGTTCTACCTGCGGTGGACAGTTGAATGATGAGCCGGTATATCCGTGTGGTGATTGCCGTCAAGTACTGCTGGAGGCCGAAGCACGTTTTGGAAAGCCTATACATGTCATTATGGGGGGAGCAAAAAAAATTAAGACGGTTGATAGCCTGCGCGACCTTTTACCGCTCAGTTTCGAACTGAAAAAGACGAGTTGAAGTTATCTTGAAAATTTATAAGCACAAAGGCACAGAGCTCACGTATTATCCGTGTTCTCTGTGCCTTTCCGGTTAAAATGATGCTCTGTTTACTTCAATTCTTTCAACAATTCCCTCACGGCCGCGGCCAATTGCTCGTCTTCGCCCTGCACTAATTTGTCGGG
>JAVBOD010000079.1:0-9841 GCA_031551045.1 Bacteroidales bacterium | reverse complement strand
TTTCGGGCGCAGGCTCACAGCTTCGTTGGCATAGCGTGTCCATTGACGCTGGCTCAATTGCTCGGCAGCGACATAAGAGTAATTCACGTCTAACCAAAATGTAGTATTCCACGCATCGACGGTTTTACTAACCTTACCACTTGCCGACCACGCCTGCCGGTCGTTTTCCTGCAATACGGCCGTGCGCTCGCTCAGCATTCCATGAAAACTCCGGTCGTACAACAAATTCGCCACGCTTTTCGAATAACTGCCGCTAAGGCTCGCAAAAAATGCTGTGACCGGATTCCGGTACGTAAGACTCATCGTATAACTCTGCCGCGCCTGTTCCAACAAGTCATCAGGGTTTCGCATAATACTGCGGTAATTGTACAGAATATAATTTGGCACCATCGTGCGAATATCGCCAAAACTGTTGCCATATCCGGCGCTCGCCATGACATTCCAGTAAGCCGTCATATCATAATTTACAAAAAATGTCGGGCTGAAAAGTGTAAAATTTTCGTCATTAATAATATTGTAACTTAGCGGCAATCCCAATGTAAATCGCAATTGGCGCCCCTGATAACTCAACGATGGCTGTAATAAATAACGAAACTTATCCATGCTAAAATCATTCCGAAGACTATCGGGTACAACGCTCCCGCTCGGAGAATCAACAAGTGCTATTTCCGAACCGACATGCTGGAGTTGCGCTTGAAATCCAGCTTTCAGTTCCATGCGCCAGTTTTGGCGTTTTGTCTTAAACGTGGCGTAATTATTAGAGAAAAACGATGTAGAGCGAAGGGTTTGAAAAGTTAGATTTGACAAATTTTCGAAATTTGTCAAATCTTTACCGTAATCCACACCATCAATCTGCAACTCCTGCGGCAGCATGGCATAGCTGTTGAACGACAAGACTTGAAACGTGTTCAAGCCCTTATTTTTTATCCATTGAAAATCGTTGGAAAAAGTATGGTTCGGCGTATTCAGTTGCTGGCCGATAGTATTTGCGCCGTTCCATGTGTAGGCATTTGTTTCACTCCAACATCCGCGAAGTTTCAGGTTATTTTGCAGATAATAGTCGGGCGAATTGACCGTGAGTGTAAATCCCGCTTCCAACTGATGTTGTTTCCGGCTGCTTTCTTGCCGCTCCGAAATAGTAAGCGTACTGTCGGATTCCAAATAATACACCGTGCGCGCTTCGGTATCAAAATCGCGTTGATCATGGAGGTAGCTGATGTTGGCTCGCAGTTGATAATCTTTACTCAACTTCACAAGGTTGTTGGTACTCAATAAATGTGATTGATTAAACAAATAGTGGTTCTCGCTTACCGGCGGCGCAGCGGGCATTACCACCGACAGCCAATCGGCTTGCTCGGCATTGTTTTCGTTCATCAACGTAGAAATATTGAACGTATGATTGGTCAGTTCGTCGGCCACATTATTCCCGATATTGTTGGTTTTATATACATTCATACTTTGCAATCCGCGCCCCACGCGCATGCCCATAAGCCGGCCGTCCCACAGGAACGACGGCGTATCAAAATCCGCTCCGAAACCCGCATCCGCCTTTCCTATCCAGCGCGACTTGGCGCCATCTTTCAACACTAAATTTATAGCCGCCTGGTCGGAAAATTCCGATTTTTCCAAGGCTTTTATCGCCTGATGATTTTCCAGTACCTGCACTTTTTTCACCGCATCGGCGGGAATATTTTTGGTGGCTAAACCGTATTTACCATCCAACAAATCAGCGCCTTCTATATAAAATTTATTGATGGCTTTTCCGTTATAGGAAATAGCTCCGTTTTGCGACACATCGATGCCCGGCAATTTTTTCAGCACATCGCCGATGACACGATCCTGCGCAGTTTTGAAAAGGTTAACATCATAGTTCAACGTATCGCGCTCTTTCCACAACTTGTTGGCGCGCACTACTACTTCTTTCAGGTTTGTCGCTTGCGGCGTGAGCGAAATATCAAGTGTGTGGTTTTCATTTTTGATGTCGATACGTTGTTTGGCATAGCCCAACATGGAAATTTCAACACGCAACGAGTCGTCGTACTGCGGCTTTAGTTTCAACGTATAATCTCCTTTTGCGTCCGTGAGTGCATAAGCCGAGGCTGCTTTTTGGTTTCCGGCAAATAACAGTACCGATACGCCTTCGAGCGGCCGTTGGGTTTCTTTGTCGGTTATTTTTCCGGATATCAGATTCCCATGCCCCCCTTGCCCCCAAAGGGGAAACGAAAAAGCGCTCAACATACAAAGGAAGAATATAAAAAAATTTTTTTTAAATGTCATACGTCTTAAATAATCACGTTTCAGCACACAGATAACACAGATATTACAGATTTGCAGTGATAGAAACAGGCAGTTAAAATCTGTGTTCCTATCTTTCTATCGGATTATATGGAACAGCCGGCATGCTTTGATTTTTGGCTGGTGTGCCGTCGGGATTCAACATGGTGATTTTTACATTCGGAGCGGCAGTGCTCATAAAACTCATCGGGTCTTTCAGGAAGCGTTCATATACTTTGTTGAATTCATTCTTCGACACTTTCGCGTAATTGTTCTTTTTCATGCCGATAACAATCTTCTCTTTCGGCGTTTCAACACCCGAACATTCGAATACATAGTGATTTTCCGTATCAGAAATATTCAGGATAAGCCCCGGCAATCCGGCGAATTTCCACGGGCCGTTGCTTACCGGAATATCCATCGTGAACCATGCTTCGTAGTTGCGGCCGCGGAACGTGCAAGTTGCTTTTTGGCACCTATAACCTAAAATGTCTTTCGTGTCGTCCGCAATTTCCCATGCGGGTTTTTCGTAGGATTCATCATATTTGTAATCGGTCATGGCAATTTTGTCGGTCGTCGTAATTTTTCCATCCGGATAATTCTTAAAAATATCGTAGGTAAACTTTCCCCGTTTCATGTTTTTAAACGACTCCATTGCTTGTTCCGGCGCCATCGTGCGCAACATCGAGTCGGCTTGGAAACGTGCATAACTGAAAAACTGCGATACGTTGCCGCCCACCAGCAACAGCATTTCGTCCGTTTCGGATTTTTCGGGTTTATTAGTGTCCTGAATAAACGTCAACGAATAGCTCACTTTGAGATACGCGGAATCCAGCGTTTCGACAGGTGTATTCATTTGCGAAATATTCATTACCGAAATTTGGGCATAGGCGCTGCAAGCGGCGCACAGCAAAAGGAAAGAAAAAAGAATGTGTTTCATAATGGGAAATGTATTAATGTAACAATTTGTAAATAGTCGAATGCGGTAATAGTTCATGGCAGCAAAGGTCGGCCGCCGTATGTCAAACCACAAGCAGCAAACGTCAAAAAAACGTCAAAAACTCCGGTAGCGACATCAAAAACAAAATGCAACACCCGTAAAATGTAGTATCTTTGTTCATGCTTTTATTTTCCCGAGATAAAAAACTCCCGTGGCTGAGTATTGTGTCGATACTCAGCATGGTGGCGCTGTTGTGTTTTCAGGGCTATTGGCTGTATAACGGCTACCGCGACAGCTATGCTAAATTTATAGCAACGGCTAAAGCGGCCCTACAAGAAGCTTGCGACAAGGAACAAGCTATACAGAAAGAGGCGGTTACCCAACAATTAAACAAAATACAAACTTCATCTGTAAGAAGTATTCAGATAATAAGGAAAGACACGCTATCCAATTTACAACTTAAAATGGATACCCTGACTCCATCGTCCGCTATCACATATATAAACATGAAGGAAATAGAAGGCATTGATTTGGAACGCCTGGATAGCTTATTCCGGCAATCATTGGCTGAAAAAGGGGTGGTCGTAAATTTTATGCTGGAAGTTAGACAAATAAAAACCAACACCGTGCGAACTTATGGCGAACACAAAAAATCGGAAGTAATAGTGGAGGCCAACAATATTCAGCTCACCACTTTTAGCACAAATCAATTAAACGACACTATCGCTAATAGAAACGGGAGAATGATCTTAAATATGAGCATGAATATCGACCTAAATAAAGAACACATTACAGCCTACCTGCAATTTACGCCGCTTACCATTTTCCGGCAAATGGTGTGGACGCTGCTGGCTTCGGTGTTGTTGTTCGGCGTTATCCTCTACTGTTTGCTGTCGCAGTTGCGCGTTATCCGGCAACAGAAAACGGCGGCGCGGATGAAAAACGATTTTATTGCCAATTTTACGCACGAGCTTAAAACGCCGATTGCCGTAGTATATGCCGCATTGGATAACATTGAAAGAAACCCGGGACAAACAGCAACAGCCGTAGAAGCGGGAAAAGCGCAACTGAAGCGCCTGTCCGATTCGGTCGAAAAAATCCTCAGCCTGTCGGTCGAAGAACAAGGCCGCTTGGAGCTGCACCGCGAAGAAACGCTTTTATACGACTGGTTACCATCATTAATTGAACCGTTTCAGTTAAGAGCGGGCAAAGATGTAACCTTCGAACTTAGCATTGTTCCGGCCGATATAAAAGCGACTATTGATAAACTACATTTTGCCAACGCGCTGAACAATATTATAGACAACGCTATTAAATATTCCGGCGAACAAGTACATATTGTTATTTGCTGTAAGCAAACGCCGCAAGGGGTACGCATAACTATCGGCGACAACGGCGCGGGGATTGTCGAAGAAAATTTGAAACGGATTTTCGAGCGTTTCTACCGCGTTAAACAAACCGCCGACAATGTGAAAGGCTTCGGGCTGGGATTGAATTATGCCAAAACTATTGTGGAACTGCACGGCGGAACGATTACGGTGGAAAGCACGCCGGGCAAAGGAAGTACGTTTATTATTGAGCTATGAATCAGATTTGACAAATTTTAAAAATTTGTCAAATCTAAATCATTATTTGTTTATGAAAATCCTGTATGCCGAAGACGAACCCTATTTGGCTTTCGTGATTAAAGACGGCCTCGAAGCCGAAGGCTTTGACGTGTTGCATGTGACGGACGGCAAAGATGCGGTGGAACAGTTTCCCGCCTTTGCCCCCGACATGGTGTTGCTCGACTATGCCATGCCCACGATGGACGGCATTGAAGCCTGCCGCAAAATCCGGACGAAAGACAAGCATGTGCCCATTATTTTTGCCTCGGCGCACAGCTTGGGCGACACCATTACCGAAGCCTACCGCTCCGGCGCCACCGACTACATCAAAAAACCGTTCGGATTACGCGAACTGCTGCGGCATATCGAAAACATCGTACACCGGCAAAACGCTCCTGACGCCGAAAAGCAACAAAGCGTCTTCCCGCTGGGACAATACACATTCGATGCCGACCGCAACGAGCTGCACGGTTTCGGCGAACGTATCCACCTCAACAAAAAAGAAAGCGCCATCCTGAAAGAACTGTGCCAACACGCCGACTACATTGTGGAACGCGGCGCCCTGCTCGAAAAACACTGGGACGGCAGCGGATTTATCTACACCCGCAGCCTGGACACCTACATTGCCAAGCTTCGCGGATACCTGAAAAAAGATTCGTCCGTACAGATTATTACCGTAAAGGGATTAGGATATAAGTTGGCGATTTCGTAATCTATGGAACATTTTTTGAAGAAACCTCCCACAGGATATTAATTTAATTAGCGGCAAATATTTGCAAGGATAGTCATATATTTGCCGGAAAATCTTTTAAATATTTAAAAATTATGAATTTAACAAAACGTTTTGCAGCCGAATTTCTCGGCACATTTTGGTTAGTATTGGGCGGTTGCGGCACAGCTGTATTAGCCGGTAGCGGCGTAGGTGCTTTAGGTATTGCCTTAGCTTTTGGTTTAACGGTGCTCACCATGGCTTTTGCTATCGGGCATATTTCAGGCTGCCATCTCAATCCGGCGGTAACAGTCGGGTTATGGGCCGGTGGACGATTCGATTCCAAAGATATTGCCTCTTACATCGTTGCTCAGATTTTAGGAGCATGCACGGCAGCGCTCATTCTTTTTATTATCGTGAAAAGCAGCCACTTTGAAATCGGCGGTTTTGCTGCGAACGGCTATGGCGAACATTCGCCGAACGGTTTCGGCTTAGTATCGGCTTTAATCACTGAAATTGTGATGACGTTCATGTTCCTGATCGTGATTTTAGGCGCTACCGACGAACGCGCACCTAAAGGACTGGCTCCGGTAGCTATTGGTTTAGCACTGGCGCTCATACACTTAATCAGTATTCCGGTGACCAACACGTCCGTGAATCCGGCGCGTAGCATCAGCCAAGCGATTTTTGCAGGCAGCTGGGCAATGGGACAATTATGGCTATTCATTGTAGCCCCCATTATCGGCGCTTACTTGGCCGGGAAAGTTTATAATTGGTTAGGAAAAAACAATTAAGCCGGATAACAGATACCACGTAAAACATTCATGTAAATTCATTTTCCATGAATGTTTTTTTCATAATATACCGCAAGGATTTTTCCGGGCTCTCTATGGCTCCATAGTTAAAATCCGGCGAAATGTATGTACATTTGTCTTTTACTACAATAGTAACACTATGAAATACCTTTCGATTTTAGCGCTTGCTTTTTCACTGTGCCTTGCAAACCCGCTACATGCACAAACACCGGACAAACTGCTGGAACAAGGCAAAACACTGTTGGAAAATAAACAATACATGCCGGCCTTCCAATGTTTCCGGCAAGCAGCCGACCGGGGAAATGCCGCCGCTCTTCACCAAATAGGGATGATGTTTGCCAACGGGCAAGGCACTGCCACAAACGACGAAGAGGCTATAAAATATTTTACGGAAGCAGCCGAAAAGGGAAATACAGCGTCCTACAATAACATCGGCGTAATTGCCGCTCGCAAAGGCGATTACAAAACAGCCTTGAAGTGGTATGAAAAAGCCGCTGAATTTGGGCACGATGTAGCGCAGAAAAACATCGGGCTCCTTTATCAATCCGGGTTGGGCGTGGAGCAAAACCAGGAAGAAGCCGCCAAGTGGTATAAACTCGCTGCCGGGCAAGGCAATGCCATGGCGCAAGCCAATTTAGCCAAGATGTATGTAGAGGGCGACGGGGTAAAACAAAACTACGCCGAAGCGCTCCGCCTCTACAAACTTTCCGCCGAGCAAGGTTATACGGTAGCGCAATACGGCTTGGGCAGCATGTACGAATACGGCTACGGCGTGAAACAAAATCAGGACGAAGCTATTGCTTGGTATGAAAAAGCAGCCGCAAAAGGCAACGAAGGCGCCAAAGAAGCGCTGCAACGGATAAGCGAAGAAAGATGGCGTTAAACACCGTTGGCAGTTGCGATAGCAATCGGGAGTAGGCAGTCGCGTCATTAAAAGGACGAAAAATCTGTATTAAAGACGATTGTACCTTATACGTTGTATATAAGTGTGATATAAATAGATATAAAATGAAAAAATTAATTAACCTGACATTGCTTTCATTATTTATGGGAACAATTAATAGTCAGAATCTTGATTTTGGAAAATATCGACTCAATATGGATGGCATACCAACCCTACATCTTCACTACACAATAGATATACGAGCAGATAGCACCTATGAGTTCACTTACGTTCACAAATTTGAACACGGATTTGGAGATCACACAGATAAATCCCGTGGAAGGTGGAAAATAGATACTTGCAATTACATTCTCTTTACGCCCGATATTATTCCGGATTCTATTAATCTGGATGTTCATGAACGTAGGAATGATCAATTCGACACGAATATTGTAGATGTAAAAAAACACTATTACGAACCTTTTGCTAATTTTGATTTAAATATTTTCCAAAGAAAAAGAAAGACAACGCTGAGGACAGATAGTTTGGGAGTTGTAGAATATGTTGGTCGAACAGCCGACAGTATTACCTTTACTATCAAAGGAAGAGAGATGACCGTAATACCCAAGAGGAAAATCAATCCATCAAAAATTCAGTTACATATTAATATAGACAACAAAGATTTGATTCACAGCATAGGGATATACAAACTCTTAATTGAAAACAAACAGCTATCAATTCGCCACCCCAATTATATAACCGGAAACGGAGAAGAAATAACAAGCTATTTTAAACGTATCGACTAAAGTAATAACTAAGATTTGCAAACTAATTCCCATTTTCAGAAAGATATGAACTTCTTCATAAAAATAAAGCATTGGCAATTTTTTCTAATTATTGTTTTACTTCATTTTTTCATCAATGGCCGGGTAAGCTTTTTAATCATTTCAACCTTGGACTTAGCGCTTTTTTCAGCTTGGACTTGTGCTATTAGCATAGCCGGACAAAAAGTATCATCGAAATTTGGATTAGAAAATAAAAGTGTCTCCGTTGTAAAAACCTGTTGCTTCTTAATTCCGATCCTATGGTTATTCTCATCAACAAAGCCAATTACACTGTTTACCGGCATTGACTCGCACAATATTTGGCATCGAATAATAATGGCTCTCATCAGCATTGGATTTCTCGTATGCTGTATTTACAGTATATATGTTGCTTCGAAAACAATTAAAACTGTTGAACTCAAACACCGCCCTTCATTCAAAAATTATATTTTACTAATTTTTGGATTTATAGTCTGGCCTATAGGATTGTGGTTTATACAACCAAAAGTGAATAAATCATTTGCTACTTAAGTAACTGTTTAAAATTTTGTATGATAATTTATCTTGAAAAAAGAACGGGCTGAAAGCTTGAAATATCATAGCGTAGGGAAAAGCCCGACTACGCCCGCCTGAACGCATCCATTCGGGCAGGTCATTCAAGCGGGCTTTGCCCTGTGCTATGATAAACTGCCACTTCGTGGCGAAAATACATTCAAAATAAAATTTGAACTGTTTAAATCTTATTGCCAAATATTCAGAACTTATTTCTCTTTATTTCAACACCTTTAACAACTCGGGCAACAAGGCCGCAATACTGTGTTCCGTTTGGGCGGTGTAGAGGTTGCCGGCAATAACCGATTGCTCGTCCGTAGGAATCACGTTTTTCAACGGAATATTTGCTTTTACATAAGGATGCAACGCCACTTTCCGTCCTTTCCCTATTCCTAAATTATCATAGAGCAAGGCGGCGGCGCAATGTCCGACGAGCATTTTACCTTTTTCATCGAATGTTTTCATCACCGCCAGCATATCTTGATTAAACGGTTGGCCGGCATTTTCGCCGAACTTGGGCATGGCATCGCCACACGCGAAAACAAGCACATCGTAATCATTTTCGTGTCCTTTGAGATGGGCTACCACATCGTCGGTCTGCAGGGCGATGCCCGAATTGGTTTTTATCTGCGAGGTTTCGGCCACTGCAAATGTCCTGAATGGAATGCCGTTTTCAAAAAATGTTTCCAAATACTGGAATAAGCCCGCCCCGTTCACAGGGTTTACGACTAATACCGCTACTTTTTTTGTCATGATTTTAAATTTTAAAGCGTTTTTACTACGTTTGTTACTTTTCGTAAGTTTATTACTTTTGTAGCGCAAAGATAAAAACAGTAATTTTTAAAAACAAGAACGAACCTGTTGGTAATGAAGTTACCGAAAGGTAATTATTACTGACAGACAGTGCTCTAAAATTCAAGGGAATGAATACTTTTTTACAGGAAGGGGTTTGCCCTATCCGCGATATCCTCAGCCGGTTGGGCGACAAATGGTCGCTGCTCGTGCTCACTACGCTGAGCAGCAACGGAACCATGCGTTTCAGCGATATTCAAAAATCCATCGGCGACATTTCGCAACGTATGTTGACGGTGACCTTGCGCTCGCTGGAAGCCGACGGGTTGATAGGCCGCAAAATTTATCCCGAAGTGCCGCCACGCGTCGAATATCGCCTCACGCAATCGGGCGAAGGGCTGATGCCGCACCTCCGCCATCTCGTAGATTGGGCGCTGGAAAATAC
>JAVBOD010000024.1:0-40760 GCA_031551045.1 Bacteroidales bacterium | reverse complement strand
AGCCTTTCAGCCTTCTGCGTTCCGCCTCGTAGGCGTAAGTCATTTCCGTTCCGTTTCCGTATTGCAAATATACTCTATTTTCAAACTTGTCATAGCCTAATTGTGTCACATATTTGTAGTTGTTGCCGGCAAATTGGCTGCTCATCCGGTTCAGCAAGCCGCCCACGTTGTAGGTATAGCTCACTTCTTCGCCATCGGGGTACATCAATTTGGTCAGGCGGTTCCATACATCATATTCGCTACGGGTTACAAAAGTAAAGTCGCCACGGTCGGGCACGCTCACGGTGCGGGTGGTCTTCGTTACTTCGCCCAACACCCCGTATTCAAATTCTTGCGCTCCTGTGCCGTCTTCTACCAAGGTAATCCTTCCGGCGCGGTTGTTCGGCGCTCCCGGCGCCCCGTACGCATACCGCACATTCGCGTAGGTATAAATGGGATACTCAATGGCATCCAACCTGTTGTAAGTATATTGATACCGGATGGCTGTTCCGCCCCCGCCAGCGCCCCCTTCAGGGGGTTGGGGGGTAGCGGGGGACAGGCGCAAATTCGGCGTTACCTGTGTCAACATATTGCCTGCCGCATCATATGTCCATTCCGTCAATCCTGCATCGGGGTGGTTGCGGTTTATCCGCCGCCCTAGCATATCGTACTCATGCGTAGTGATGTTTCCTTCGGGGTCGGTGCTTTGCAATAGCTCGCCAATCGGGTTGTACACAAAACTTGTCCATGTCTCCATCGGCGCTTTCACCGCCCGCTGCTTGCCGCGAATGTCGGTGTACGTTTCCGTCACTTTCCCGTTCGCATCGGTAATCACTTGCGTAAAGAGCGGCTCTCCCGCTCCCCCTTTAGGGGGTTGGGGGGTGGTCACTGTGTACTGAATAGCGGTTTTCGCTCCATCCGGCAGTTCGGTTACCAATGTTCTATCCAACACATCATACGTCACTTTCGTGGGTGCTACATTATCTTTCCCTGCATTGAACGCTCCCGTGCTGCCTTTTGCTTCGGTCATCGGATAATAACTGGCAATAGCGCGGCCAAAAGCGTCGTAAATCACTTTGCCGCTCACAATCATTACTTCGGTGTCGGCCTGGCCTTTTCCGGCGTAAATAGCCCCGTCTTTCTTGGTTTGCAGCTCGCGCCCCAAGCCGTCGATAAACAGGGCGGTTTCCATAAAGTTGCCGGGGAATTGCGGGTCGTAATGCTTGGTTAGCGCCCACGGCGTAGCGGCTTCGGGGTAATACTTGAACTCGATGGTAGCAGGCACACCCGCCGCCTTTTCCATCGGCGACTGTATGCTCATTACACGGCCTTTAGCATCATATCTATAATTCATTTCCTGATTGTTCAAATCCACCGTGCGCAGCACACCGCCGAACTTATAGTCGTACTCGGCCGACGAACGGTAGCCGAAGGCGTCTTTCACTTGTACAGGGTAACTGTGTACGGCTTGGTCATACGAATATTCGAACCACATGCGTTCGCCCTTGTAATTGGCCGGGCGGGTTACTTTTCCGAGGTTGCCATATTGGTCGTACTCAAAATCGTAGTTGGCCGTGGCGTCGCCCGTGTGTTGCCGTATCTGGCTCACCTGCCCCTTGTCGTTCACCTCCGTTTCGCGCTTGCGGAACGTGGTGCTGCCACCGCTTACCGTAATGCTTTGCGGCACGGCTACAATATACTTATCGGTCAGGTGGTGGTAGGTAATCGCCGAAGAAATTTCGTCGTTTCCTTCCCCGAAATTCGTATAACCGACGGCATTCCCATACTCGCCGTAGCGATACGTCTCGCGAAGCGATTTTTGAGGGGTATTTTGCCCCTCGTAGTACGAAGTCACCGTCTCTACCAATGCAGGGAACACGCTTAGCTGCGCGGCCCCCTCTCCTGGGGAGAGGGCGGGGGGAGCGGTTGCAGCTCCCGTCTTTGCATCTTTAAATTCAAACGTATTGACTGTTTGGGTATAGGGTTTGCTGTCGGCATCCACCATCATTTGCGATACCGGCAGCCCCTTGGCGTAGTAATTGTCGTTGCGGTATTCGCTCACATTCGTGCGGTAGGTGTTCCCCTGTTCGTCCAACTGGTGCATTTTTACGGTTTTGTAGCCGAAGAACGCCCGTTCGTGGCGGTCGTGGTAGCCGCCCGCGTATTCAAATTGCGTGCGGGTGCTGTCCACGCCGTCGCCTTTGTGGCCGTCGAATAGGCTCACTTCCGACAATACCCATTGCGCCTGCGGCATTTCGTAAGTTGGCGAAAGGTTCTTATAGCTCAACTCGAAGCTGCTGCCCAAGGGGCATTGCACGCGGCGCAACATGTTCGTCCGCCCGATGGTCGAGGTTTTCACTTTCAGGGTATGGCTGTTGTTGCGGTTCGATTCCACGTAGTCGGGGAAGCCGTCGCCGTCCATGTCGCTAAGCTGCACTTCCTCGCGGCTGGCGCTGAGCCCGGCGAATATCTTAGGGTTAATCGCTATTTTCAGGGCAATAATCTTTATTGAGAACGTAAAGGCCACGTTGGCATTCTCGCTGGTCGAGGAAGCCCTCCCGAGGCGGAACGCCCCGTTCCACGGAATCATTTCCTTCGTAAAGCCATTACCTGTGTTCAGCCGCACGCGCAAGGTGCTGCTGCCTTCGAGCAGGCCCTTTAGCTCCGACAGCGAGGGCGATACCAGATCGTACACCTTATCGGGCAAGCCGTCGCCGTTCACATCCTGAATGGACGAGAGCGTGTAGTTGTCCGAGCGGCTCAGTCCTACGCCGATGCTCCATGAAGTTTGGTCTTTATCCACATTCGTAAAGCTCTCGCCCACGCCCGTGCTGGCCGAGAGGGACACGCCTGCGCCGTTGCGCACCGGAATGTCGTCGCTCCACCGCTCGCGCGGGGTAAACGAATAGCCGAGGTTCAACTGTACCGTGCCGTCGTCGTACACGCGGTCGGGCAAGCCGTCGCCGTTAATATCCATCCAGGTGTGGGTGGCATTGTCCATGCTCACGCCGGCCGAGCCGCCCACCGTGCCGGTTATCGATGAGAAATACGAACGTTTCGGGTTGGTCGCCGGGTCGCGCGTGGTTTTCGATTTACTCAGGCCGAACGACACACCGGCCGATACGGTGTTCGTATAATGATTGTGGTCGCCCGGATGTGCTGCCTTGAACTCCGACAGACCGCCCGTCGGCGCCGAGTACTGTACCTTGTCGTCGCTCAGGATGTCGGGATAGCGGTCGCCGTTCATGTCCATGAAATCGCTCTTCACAAAACTCCATCCGTAGCTTCCGCTGGCCGATCCGCTCTTGCTTCCTACCGATGTACCTGCGCCGGCCGAGAGTGTCCACGTGCGGGTGTGTTTATCCACCGCCGTTGCCCCCGCGCCGTTGGCTGTAGGATCCATTGGCGTTACGTCTTTCTCGCCCATGCGCGAGCTGCTTACCGTATCTTTGGCAAGGTAGGTCATTTCGTCGAATCCCTGCCAGCGGCCTTGTTCCGCATTAGGGGTCATCAGTATGAAACGCGCCTTGCTCGCCTCGAAGTTTCCATCGCTGTTGATGCCGTCGTTAATCTCGTCCGTGGTCTGCCCGTCGCGTGTATCGAGGGTGTTCTCTTCTTTTGCGGCATTTTTCATTTCATCGGCATTCAGTACGCTCTGGTCAATGGGTTGGTTGGCCCATTCCTTGTTGCCGTTGTAAGCAAACTGTCCCCAACCGCGGTATAGGTGCCCGAAAATCGTTTCATCGTCCGTCACCGGGCTGTAAAATCCGGCATAAAGCGTGTCGGTGGCTGTTTGTGTTCCGGTCGAATCCAAATGCACCAGCCGGGCATTGGGCTTGTAAATGAACATTCCAAGCGTTGGATTCGTCGTGTAATATTCCACATAGATATCCTTGCCGCTGGTGGCCGCCACAAAGAGCGTATCCACCGGCAAGAGGTAGTTGCTGGCGGGGTCGTTGTCGCGGTCGTTTACATCGCGAATAACCGGATACGTGCGTTTGCCTAACAGTTGATTTTGATGTTTTACCACCATCGTCACCTGCTGTCCTGTCATATTCACAAAAGGAGGCGTTGCGAATTTCAATTCGGGAATCACGCCTAACGAATCGGTGCGCGCCGTATCCAAGGGCTGTTGCAACACCCACTCGCGGGCATAGATGCTCATTTTGGGCGTAGCATAAAAGTCTATTACCGGAATAGTGTCGTTCTTGAATAATATCTTTACATCGGGATTGTATGATTCGCTGTAGTAGCCGTAGGGCTTCCACTGCAAAGCCGGCCAGTCCACATTCGACGAAGTAATGATGTTAAAAGTCAATACATCGTCTTCGTTTACCGTGAAATCAATGGTAATAGGTTCGTTTACCACGCTGTCGGCACCATAGTCGCGCTCCAGCAGCGTGCTGTTGTTCAGCAGGGCCACAATGCGCACATCGTCGCTGGTGGCGGGTTTCCGGAAGCCGGCTGTCAGGTGTATTTTCCCGGCAATGGGCATGCCCACTTCGTAGTCGGCGCTCACCACAAAATCCTTATCGGCCGTAAACACATAGCGCGCTTGCCCGTTGGCATCCAATTCGGCAAGATTGAGCGAATCGCTCCCAGCACCCTCTCCTGTGGAGAGGGAGGGGGGAGAGGCTTTCAAATACGTAATTACCGGGTTCCATAATACCTGGTCGTACATGCCGTCCTGCACCGATTGCAAACGGAAATACACACGGTCGCCCCGCGTTACCGTCAAGCTGTCCACGTTATCCGGAATTATTTCCGAATAATTGTCTGCGGCAATGAAAGCGCTCCATTTCTCGGAACCCTTCAATTGGATGGCGGCGCGAACCCCGTCGGCAGTGCTATAGCCCGGCCGTTCCTCCGAAGTATTTTCAATCAGTGCAATGGGCGCTTCGATACGGATAGCGCCATCGTAGGGCGCCTGCCACATACGCACCACATCGTGCAGGGGGCTTCGCTCAATAGCTTCATTCAGCTCTTCCTGTGCAAAGGGGAACAAATCGGCCGACAGTGCTGCACCGGACAATACAGGGCTGGGCGTGCCGGCGCTGGTACCCTCGAAATGAGGGTTGCCGTTGTCATCCAAGCGGTTGAAATAGGTTCTCCCGCTCGAAACAAGGTCTATCAATCCGTCGCCGTTCACATCGGAAAAGTAGGTTTTGGTTTTTGAATTAATTACCGTGACCCCGGCGCTGGCTGAAGCCGGTTTGAACTGTACTTCCAACCCTCCGTCGAAATTGTTGCTCACTTCGTGCAGGAAGTCGTTGGCACCGTATATAGGGCGTATATCGCCGAAGGAAGGGGTGCCGTCGGGTTCTGTGGCTCTCAGTTGTGGGCGGTAACACAATTTGCCGTTTATTTTCATCACCTTGTCGGCTAAGCCGTCGCCGTTGATGTCCACCAGGGCCAGCATCCCGTGGCTCTCGCCGTGGGTAAAAGAGAGGTTGGCGCCACCCGTCATATTTTTAGATGTACTACTTGAGGTAGCCAGCCCCACGCCGATAGAAATGCCCCCTCCGGCATTCCACGACTTGGTGCCGCTGATGGCCGAAGCGCGGTCGTTGAACTCAGGGATATTGCCGGTAATGAAGTCGCCGTGCACATCGTCCGTCCCGGCATTCCACTCCTGCCGCTCGTTGAACGGGTAGTATTGCCCGTCGCGGCGCACGTCGTCGTAATAGTCGAACGTGTGGGTGTGGAACAACGCGCCTTCGGCATCGTACTCGCTCACGCTTTGCAATAGTGTTTTTACAAAGGCGCCTTCGGTATATTTCAGTCCGTAGCTGCGAACTGTTTCGCTGCCGAACTTCACTACAATAGCTTGCAGCACATCGGCGGTCACCTGTTTGAAGCCTAAGCGGGCATTGATAATCACATCTTTTCGTTTGAAAAGCTCGCTGCCGTCGGCCGTGCGGTCGCGGAAGAATTCCACGCTGTAGGCGCCTTCCGTGCCGTTATGTCCCGTGTAGGTAATCTTTTGTATGTAAAGCTGCTTGCCTGGAGTGCCGCCCGCCACGCCCGGGTCGGGTTTCAAATCATAATGGTAGCGCACAAAGTTGCCGTTCACGTCGCGCGTCTCCACCAGCGCCCAATGGCCGATGTTGCCCTTGGCATCGCTTAATATGGCTGTAGGAATTACACTATTGCCGTCGGGCGAGCCGCCGTAGAAATGGCGGGTGCCGTCCTTATCGGTCACTTCCCACCAGTATTCCGCGGGTTTGTCGCCGTGGCGGATAATCTTGCTGTAAGCGCCTTCGATGCGCGGGTAGAACTGCTTGTCGCCCGTCGCGCGCGCCACCCATTCGGAGCGGTGCGCCAGCGGCGTGAGCTGTTCGCCGGCAAAGGTGTAGGTTTCCGATTCCTTGTCCGGGTCATAGCGCGGAACGCCCCAGCGTGTTTCCACCTCGATACTCGGGATGGCTACATCCCAGCCCAAACCGAGCCAGCCGTTGCCGCCGCCGCTGTTGTATTGCAGGCCTAAGCCCGGTTGCATGCCTTGCCGCCCGGCGGGGATGTTTATCGGGTAACTCAATCCGGCGCTGCCCATCGAGTTGGCGCTGGGCGCTTCTATCTGGTTAATGTTTGCCGCAGGGTTCGCCACTTTAATGTCTTTCATCGACGTGGGCGTGTAGCTCTGCGTTTCGGGCGATTCCGGCACGGTGATAATGGCGTTAATCATATCGGTGAAGTGCGTCGTTTTAGATACTACGGTTTGCGCCAGTAATAACACCGTGTCGCGGGGCAGGGCTACCCAGTGGTGCGTGTTTTCGTCAAAATAATAAGTGCGGATGTCTTCGGCCGTGTAGCCCTCCGGTATCAGCGTGCTGTCGTAGGCCATTTCCAGGCGCACCTCCTTGTCGAAGGTCGTGCCGTGGGGCAGGAAGCGGAAGCCGTTGGCCCCGCCGCTCACGTTAATCATGCCGGCATCTAAGGCGGCGTAGTCCACATCGCGCAAGCCGGTCATCGATATCGGCGTGGCTTTTGCCACCGCGCCTGCTCCGGCGGTCAGTTTCGTCTCGTCAATATTTAAAGTGAAAGGAGCCGCCTTTTTCACCTGCGTTTCGGCATAGAGCGTTTCTTTCTTCCATTCGTTTTTCAGGTCGAAGGTTGATGAATGAGTAAAGCGTATTTCCGTAGAAAGTGTTTCCCCATCGGGGTACGTGGCTTCCACCGTGGCCGTCCATTCGGGCTTGTCGATGGACGCACGGGCAATCACCTCTTCGAACGCGCCTTTGAACGCGGTAATTTCTGTACCGTTGATGCGCACCGTGGCTTTATCGGCATCCTTGCCGGTCAAAAAGCCCTGCGCATAGCCTTCGGTGCCGAAATAAGTAGCCGCCGCCGGCTGGTTCATCACCAATTGGCGGGCAGCTTGGTTGGTCGTGTTTTCCGTCCGGAAACGCACGTTCCGCACCTGGTAGCCATACTCGGCATCCTGCGGCACGGAGAAACGCACGATGTTCTCACCCGTTTTCAGCGAAGCGGGGTTGATGCGCTCGCGTTGCAACGTCCAGCCCTCGCGCTTCTGCACAAAGTGGCCGCCCGTGGCTAACTCGTCGTTCACACTGCGCGACACCGAGGTAAAGTCGGCCACACCGTTCAGTTCGTATTCCAGCCACACGGTGTGGGTTGCTGTTGGTTTTGTGTGTAGCTGGATATGAAACACGTTGTCAATCGGGTTGTCAATGCTCTTGTCGTTGATTATCCCGATGTCTCCCTGCTCCAGGTTGTAGGCAAAGAACGTGTTCGGCGAAGCGCTTTCCCCCGCCGTTGTTCCGGTTGGGTTCGCCGGTTGGTTGTTGTCCGGCGCCGGAGTGTGTTCCGCTACCGTGATGGAATTTGAATCATACGATTTTATGTCAAATCCCTTGTCTTTTTGCGGCGCGTGATGCAGTATTGTGCCTATAGCTACCGTTGTGCTTACCGCCGCTATTCCTATGACCTTATATAATTGTTTCATATTAAAAATGTTCAATGTTTAATGTTTTAAGTTTCAAGTTTATTATTTCAGGTTTCAAATTTCAGGCGCCAGTCGCAAAACCTGAAACTCGAAACTAAAAATGAATAACTCTTTCATCATTCCACAATGATTTTCATCAATTCTACTCCTGCTTTGGTTTCAATCCGCAGAATAAAAATTCCCTTCTGGCTGATGAAGTCCGAGAAATAGTATTCCGTAAGGCCTTTGCCGCTGTATTGCTTCAGCAGCGTGCCGCTGACAGTCATGACATAGACGGTTACATCGGTCTTTTCCGTGTAGGTCAACTGTAAATTATAGGCGCCGTTCGTGGGGTTCGGCCAAAGTTTGTAGTCGTACAGGGCTTTTTGGATTTGGTTGCCGTTGAACGCTTCGCCGTTGTTACTATTGGTATGTTGACTGTCGTCTATGGCATTCATCGGTTCCACCGTTTCGGTTGTATTCAGCACGGCAAACGTAAACAGGTCTTTGCCCGAGCGGTCGGTGTCCCATTTCAGGTAGCCGAAGTACGCCGTGCCATCCGCCGAAATGCTGTCAGCCGGGATGTATTGGGCGCGTTCGAAATACTCGTCCGCTTCGCGGCTTACCGCAAGGAAAAGCGTAGAATCTTCTTCGGTGTAAAAGTCCTTCACGTTCATTTTTAATGCCGTTATCAATGACGAAGCGCCGGCGCCGTTGGCCGTCATCAACCAGTGGCGGTTCAGCAGCCGGTACTCATTATTTCTGCTGAAATCAAACGTCATCGCTTGGCCGTTATCGCTCCACAGCAGGAAGTTGTTATTGTCGATAACACTTGTATTTTGTATATTGGTTGGGAAAAATTTCGTAGCCGCCAGCGATACCAGGCCGTCCTGTTCCGCAGGGCTCGATTGCTTCTGGTAGAGCGACGTCGCGTCGTCGCGCCCGATGGCCGCCACCGAATAAGCGTATTGTTTGTTCTGTTCATAGTTCCAAATCGTATTGCCCTCGCCGTTCACGTAGTCGGAAAACAGCAGCATAACGCCGTACTTCATGGCTAAGTACGATTGCACGGTTTGTTGTTCCCTGCGTGAAAGTTCGCGGTAGAACACAATACATTCGGCAATCTTTCCTTTGAAAATATGCGTTTCGGGAATCGTGTCCTTGCCCCCGATAACGATATAACCTTTCAGGTTTTTGACCGGCTGGTCGTTGCTCTGCACCGTAGTGTTAATCACCGGATACAGGGTGGTTTCAGCCGCATAGCGCCGGATGTTTTGCAGGTTCATCACCCGCTGGGTGGTCAGGAAAGCGTCGTAGTCGCTGCCCAGTTCCGCCCGCCACACGCCCTGGTCGCGCACATCGGCCGACTGATAGACGGTAATCACGGTCAGTTTGTCGGCGCTGGCCGGCTCGTAGTTGAGCCGCAACGCGGTATTGTTGGCATTGAAATAGACGGCAGGGTTGCCGTTTATAAGGCTGTCGGCGAAGGTGTAGTTCCCCTGCACTTTCGAAGCGTGGCGGCTGTGTCCGCTAAGGTCTATCCATTCTTTCTTTTTGTAGTCGAACTTGTCGGCCCGGAGCCACACATCGGGCTGCAAGGCCTTCAACTGGGCCTGTGCTGAAAATGCTGACAGCAACAGCACCAAAGGTAATAGCGCTTTTCTCATAAGTATAGATTTTAATTGTTTTAGATTCAGTATTTAAGGCTTAGTGTTCAATGTTTCAAAGGTTTCAGACTAAAAACTGTTAGACTTTGAACTATATAATATGGTAAGCCAAAGCGCATTACAAGGGTTTTACGCCCTGTAATGCCGCTTTTGGCCTATTCTATTAAAAAGTAGATTATAATTCAAAGACCCCAATCCACGTCGAGGTGCCGGCCGTGATT
Source organism: Bacteroidales bacterium (assembly GCA_031551045.1). Lineage (GTDB taxonomy): Bacteria > Bacteroidota > Bacteroidia > Bacteroidales > UBA932 > JAVBOD01. The sequence goes on along the minus strand of JAVBOD010000024.1, from coordinate 30,948 downwards.
TCTATAGAATAATCGCCGGAGAACCACCAAAGGGTACTGATGAATATGCTTTGCGTAAAAGCCGTGTTAACGGTAGTCTGGTACATTACATACCCTTGCCCGTTTTTTACCTTTACGGAAGCATTTCTCAAATAGCTTAAAAATTGTATTTCCAAGCCATTAGCGCTTTTCCATACCTGAATGGGGGGCAGGGAAACAGCCTTTAATGATATTTCGCCTGTTGGCTTGGTATTCAGATAGATAAATATCTCCTCCGCAGAATCGGATGTCGGACTCTGATTTTCGTTGGCCGCCAAATTATTGGCAATTACCATAACGCTCAAAAAAAGAAAGGTTAAAAATACTTTTTTCATAGTGTTTTGTATTAGATGTTTGCTCGCAAACATAATACAAGATTTTCTGCTAAAAAAAAGCATATAGTACAGATATAGTTTCTTTGAGTAATAAAAATATCAATTGATTAATTTTCAGAATTATAATTTTCACACAATATAGCTCCGATATAGTCCGAAAATGTCATTTCGGACAGATTTTAGAGATTAAAAAAGCATAAATATCGCCTTGTTTCGGAATCCCTAATTTTTTGCGGATAGTTACTTTGCGTGTCTGAATTGTATTTAATTTCTTGTGTAATAAACCGGCAATTTCTTTATTGCTGTATCCGGCATATATAAAGCAAGTGATTTTATATTCCTGTTCACTCAAATGAGGGTATTGTTGTTTCAGTAAGTCTGGAAAACCATCGGTCACTTCATTCAGCATGGGGTGGTGTACATCCCATTTAACGCCATCTTTGTTGGTGCTTAACTCTTTCAGGGTTGTCTTTTTGTAAATCCCCAATTTGCTCGTTTTTAACTCCTTATTCTGTTCTTTAGCTTGTAGTAGTTCTTCCTTGTGCCGATTACTTCGCCGATAGTAGAACAATGCTATCACAGAAGCTACTAATGAACCGGCCAAGGCAAGTATAGAAATACATAGATACCTGATAAATAATCTATTCTTTTCGTTTTTTATCCGTTCATATTGATACTGTTCCTGTACGCCGATAATGGATTTTTCTCGGGTTTCCGCATATAAATTAAGAAGTGCCTTGGTGTATAAACCGTGATAGTGTAAAGCTTCCGGGTAACGGCCTTTTTCCTTATTTATCTTCGATAGTATATCGTAAACCCCTACAGTCATGTACCAGTCTTTTTTTGCATCCTTATCCTCATCAAGCAATTGCTGCGCTTTACGGGCATAATTTAACGCTGTATCAAGTTGATGTTCATCATAGTACAATGATGATAAATGGATATGCGCTTTGATTTCATAACTTTTCATCGGATTCAAAGGAATAGCTTTCAGCGCATAAACTTTTGCTAATGTGCTGTTTTTCATTTGCTGATAGGTGGAGCTAAGGCTTTGAAAGGCTAATGACATGGCCGTAGAATCTCCGTGATGCTCTGCAATATCCAATGCTTGTTGCTGATAATAAAGCGCACTGTCCGGTTGTTGCTTAGCTAAAAAGCAATTCCCAAGTAAACTTGCCGTGTTTACTAAATACTTGGGCTTGTGGCCCAGTTTGAAATAATGAAATGCCGCTTTAAGTCGCTTTTCCGCCTCGTCGCGTATCAACTCTTTATAATATAACCCGCCCAAATTATGCTGTATCAGTCCCTTGCGAATATTATTGTCTATATGTCCGGCATAGCTTTCGGCATCTAAATAAGTCTGCATGGCTCGAGAATACTCCTTTCGGACGTGAAATACCCGTCCGGCATAAAAAGCGGCCAGGGTGGCTTTATCCCACTGCTTTTTCCGCAGGTAATACTGTTGTACTTCTTGTAGCAGGGTATCGGCTGTAATATCTTTATCTGCCTTGTCTTTGGCTTGCACCCACAAAAGGAAATATTCCATGCGTTGTGCTTTTTGCAGGCGCTCGGGGTTTTCTATTGTCTTTAGACAGGCAAGGGCACTGTCGGGTTCCTGTTCCAGCAGTGCGCCGGCTTGTAGCAATGTATCCCCGGCCTTTTGCTCGCAAGAAACGGCAAACAGGGCAATGCATAAAATCGATAATAAAGTAGTGTGTTTTAGCATAAAAAAACATTAATTGTGGTCACAAAGCTAATTATTTTTGAAAAATTAAGAAAGATAAATCAGTTAAAGTTAAATCATCTAAAAATAGTTACATAAAGTAATTTTTGAAGGGATAAAAGTGGAGGTGTTGTGGGGCGTATATATATACACCCCGCATCTTACACCTCCACAAACCATTGATAAATAAAGGATTTTTAAAATCAAAAAAGTTGCTAACTTTGACCCCTGAAGAAAGTAAAGGGGCTGATGACGCTTTTTGGCTTTATGTTGTCTTTCGGAGATGAGTTGCCAAGTCGTAACCTATGGAGCTTTGATAAATGTTCAAATTATTGAAAAACAAATACCTGTGGTTTTTAGTTAAAAGACCTAACAGGTTTTGAAAATCTGTTAGGTCTTGCTTATTCCGTCATTGCGAGGAGTAGATTCTTCGCTACGCTCAGAATGACAAATTCATGTTAATGTCTGTTATTCTATTCGTGATGTCCCATTACTGATATTCACCGGATAAACCAAGGGTACAATACGATATTTTTTCTCATATGCTTTTTTCGCATCGTGGATAAAGGCTTCGTATTTTTCTTCTTCAATAAAATTGATGGTACATCCGCCGAAACCGCCCCCCATCATGCGGGCGCCGAGGGCATTGTGTTGTACGGCTTGTTCTACTAAGAAATCCAATTCTTCGCAACTTACACCATAGTCTTTACTCAATCCTTCGTGTGAGCCATATACTTTTTCGCCGAAAGTTTTGTAATCTCCTTTTTTCAGCGCCTCACAAGCAGTTATCAGGCGTTCGTTCTCCTGGATGACAAAAAGGGCGCGTTGATACGATAAGGGATCACATACGCTTTTTGCTTCTTTAAGCATTGCTTCGGTTACATCGCGCAGACTTTGTACTTCGGGATATTTGGTTTTTACGGCAGCCACTCCGGCTGCGCATTGCGCTACGCGTTCGTTGTATTCCGTACCTAATGCATGTTTCACCATGGTATTGATGAGCACTACACGGGTTCCTTTCGGATTGAACGGGACCGTTTCAAAAGTGAGCGAGCGGCAATCGAGCTTAATTACATGGCCGGCTTGTCCGAACAGCGATGCAAATTGGTCCATGATACCGCATTTTACCTCTAAATAGTTATGCTCCGTCAATTGCCCGATGCGTGCCAATTCATAACGGTCGAATCCGAGGTTGAACGTTTCGTTAAGCGCAAAACCAATGGCACACTCCAAGGCTGCCGAGCTGGATAGCCCGCCGCCCAAAGGAATATCGCCGCCGAATACACAATCGAATCCTTCTATTGTTTTGCCACGTTTGCGCATTTCTTCTATCACTCCATAGAAAAAGAGGATCCAGGCGTTTTCCTTGCCTTTCAACAATGTAGCGGGGCGTTCCGTCTGGCCGATGGTAAATTCGCCTTGCTGGTTCATGTCGATGGAACATACACGGCATTTATTAGTGCCGTTAGGTTTTAACTCCAATACCATACATTTGTCGATAGCGCCCGGTAATACAAAGCCCATATTGTAGTCGGTGTGTTCGCCTATAAGATTTACACGTCCCGGCGAAGCATATACCACTCCGGAGGCGCCGAATTGTTTTTTAAACTTTTCACGAATAATTGCAATATTCATAGTGGTTGGTTTTAGGGGCATTTATTTTTTTGTACAAAAATGAAAGACAATCGTGTGGTTGTATTCCTGACCGGGCAACAACACCGGGCTGGCGAATTCCGGATGATTGGGCGAATCGGGGAAAAATTCGGGTTCGATAGCTACTCCCGAACGTTTCGTGTGTTTTGCCCCGTGCTTTCCTTCTGCAACACTATCAAGCCAATTGCCGGTGTAAATTTGCACGCCGGGCATCGTGCTGAGAACATCTAAACCGCGCCCTGTCGAAGGTTCGTACAGTTGTGCGTTCAGCACTAATTCTCCCGGATATTTTCTCGTTACTACAAAACAGTGGTCATATCCGTTTCCGTATTTAATTTGCTCGTCTTTTGCGTTGATTTGAGCTCCGATAGTGTCGGGAGTATTAAAATCAAAAGGCGTGTTTTTTACCCAGAGTATTTCGCCGGTAGGAATGCTGTCTTCCGTAATAGGGAGGAATCGCGAAGCATTGAGGGTAAGTTCATGGTCGGTGATTTTACCATTGCCTTCGCCTTTTAAATTAAAGTAGGTGTGGTTGGTGAAGTTTACGATAGTCGGCTTGTCCGTCGTGGCATGGTAGCGGATCACCAGCTCCTTGCTGTCATTCCAGGTGTAGATAACTTCTACTTTTAATGTTCCTGGATAACCTTCTTCTCCATCACGGCTTTCAAGAAATAGATGGAGCGCTTCTTTTTCTGCTTTTGCTTTCCATACTCGGTCGCTGAATCCGCGTTCGCCTCCGTGCAAGTGATTGGGGCCGTTGTTTATGGCTAAGTGGTTAAATGTTTTTCCTTCCAAATGGAAACTCCCTTTTGCAATACGGTTGGCATAGCGTCCAACGGTGCGGCCCATATAGGCATCGTCGCTTAAATAACCGTCAATGTTCGGGTACCCTAAACACACATCGGATAATTCTTTGTTGCGATCGGGTACCTTAATGGATACTATGGTTGCGCCGTAAGTCATTATTTGTACGGATGCCCCTTTATTATTAGTCAGGGTGAATAGGTCAATTGCCTCTCCCGATGGCAATTGACCAAAAGGCTGTTGTGTGATTGACATAACTACTGTAGTTTAAGTTAAAGAATCAAATCTATTTTACTCCCATAATTTTTGGGGATAAATTCCTTCTTCGTGTAATTTTTTTAAACGCGCTACAACACCGGCACGGTCTTCCTGATAGGTTACGCCGAACCATTGCGAAGACGTTTTTAATACTTTTACGGAAGCCGTATGCGTTTGTATAAGATTATTTACTACCAGGGGAATAAAAAATTCCGATGTAGGATGTTGTCCATTCTCTTGTAAGAATGTTTTAAATTGTTCTTCCGAATAAGTGAAATAATCAGGCGTAAATCCCCACATATTCATGGAAACCGGCGTCTCGTCGGCAATAGGCACCAAATTGTTGTGCTCATCGCGATATTGTACTTTTCCGTTAATGCGTTCCACTTTGGTGCGTTCTACTACCGATGTCAGGTTGTCTTCGGCGTCTTTACTGCAAATACCGCGGGCAACACTTCCTTTTTCCGACAAGGTATTTCCCACCTGGAAACCGACCATGCAATAGTTATTCCGGCGGCCGCCTAATGTTTTCAAGTAATTGCACAACGATTGATAGGAATCCACTCCGTAATAATCATCGGCGTTGATAACCGCAAAAGGTTCGTTGATGCTCGAAGCGCCCATCATAACGGCATGATTGGTGCCCCACGGTTTTACCCGCCCGGGAGTATATGCATATCCTTTGGGAACATATTCCGTTTCCTGTATCGCTATTTCGTAGGGGAATTTTTGCTTGAAACGAGGGATGAAATTTTTTTCGAAATCTTCTTTAAAAGAATTACGAATGACAAAAACAACTTTTCCGAAACCGGCACGTAATGCATCGAAAATAGAATAATCCATGATTACTTCGCCATTGGGGCCTAACCCGTCAAGTTGTTTCAATCCTCCGTATCTGCTTCCCATCCCTGCAGCCAGTATCAATAATGTGGGCTTCATTTAGCGTGATAATTTTATTAATTTAATGACTACCAAATATACTAAGAATTTGATAAAGGGGCAAAAAATTTTGATAAAAAAAGAAGATCTCCTTGAGAGAGACCTTCTTTCGTTAGCTATTTTTAAGTACTCTTAATATTCCCATAGATCGTGTTCGAAATTGAATAACTCATTTTTCATACGTTCCGATTCCAACATGGCTTCATAATCATTATGCGCATATTGATTAATAGTCCGGTTGTTTTGCGGGCTTGATACGCCGATAATGTAGGAATTAAAACGCCTTTTTTGGAATACGTCATCAAAAGAAGTTTGCGATACTTCATTTTCGCTGATAAAGCAAGGCGTGTTTACTAAGAGTTTCCGTGTTTCGGGATAATAAACCCAGAAAAGTTTTCTCTTCACTCTTTCGCCCATGGCTTCGTCTTCTTCTTCAGCGCCTGTGCTGATTTGCCGATTGTAAACGCGAATCGGGCAAATACCTAAAACTCTTACAAACATTTGCCCGTAGTGTTTATCAAAGAACCATTCTTCTTTGATTAGCAACTCTTGTACTTCATCCCAGTTGAAATCGCCTTTGATTACAATGGTGGTATCTCCCGAACCGTCGATTTTCGGGCGGGTAATTGTTTTATCCATTGCTTCGAAACGGCCTTTCAAATCTTCGACACTTAACTCTGTCGTAAAATCATCGTCATTGGTATCATACGCTTTGATTTCTCCGTTATAAACAGCGCCTACTAATGTTTGCACCAAACTTTTACGTGTTTGCATTACCATCGTAGGGTAATATAATGGATAGTTAATCTTTTCCCGTAAGTCAATAACTCTCCAAAATTTTCTTGCCCAAATAATATCGGAAATATTAGAATGAGGATACGGAATCGGTTGTTTTTCCTTTAAGGAATTTAAAGGAATTACACCAACTTGTACTAAACTTGGTTTTTCCACCTCTACTCGCTGGGCGAATGCCAGGCTTGCTGTCAGGACACACAAGCTTATTAGTAATGTAATCTTTTTCATATTATTTTAAGTCTTATCTTATTTTTAAACTGATGTCGGATAACTCAACTGTCTTTCCGTCCGGATCTTTTGCTTTAATGTCTATAATGTAAACACGTTGATTCGGCCGCAACCCGTTGAATATTTGTTTTTGTTTACTGTTGAAATAAAAATTATCGGAAGATTCTTCGGATACATATCCGTTGATAGTGGCCGAAACAGTGAACGATACTACCGTGAATTTCATATCGAAATCAAAATCCGGGGGCATTTTGGCCAACACTCCTTGCGAGGCCACCAAATCTCCTTTCGAGGCCACTTTTCCGGCGATGCCGTCTAATGAAGGAATGGGTTTGGGCACGTCCTTCACGCGGAAACGTGTTGTTCCCATCGGTTTCTTATTTACTGAGATAGAGATATCGCAAGTGTTGCCGTTGCCGGGGCGTACAATATACTCGTTCCCTCTTTTGGAAATAGTGCCGTTGACAATGCTGTGTTCTATATCGCTGGCCTGGGCTCCGGCTGCCACCAAGGTAACCGGATTATCCACGCCCCGATAAAGTACATTCATTTTGGAGGCAGAAACTATGGCCAATGGTTCTACTACCCGGAAGCTAATATCTACCGGTGTGGTGGTCATTCCTTGAGGACCTAAGAATTTGATAATACCTTTCTTATTCACTTCACCTACTTCATTCGCTATTACAGAGTAGGGGATTTTTCCATCAGGGCCGGTGTGATAAGTTCTTCCATCAATCACTAATTCCGGATTTAAGGTCGGGTCGTATGCCGATAGAAAAACCTGAGCGCTGTACTCGCTTCCTTTTGTTACATATTGCGAAACGGGTATAACTGCTGCATTAACATGAGAAAACTTAAAGTCGGAAGCGCCAACTTGGTGTTTCAAGTAATTCAACACTTCTCCTTCGCAGTTTAAGATATCCAATTGCATCTTGGAGAGAATGGCTATCGCGGAGATTAACGGAACACCCAAAAAGTTCGCTGTTTCCCATTTTTTATCTCCTTTATTCTCTACCGGGTCGTCCGTATTTAATATACTTTTAATGGAATTTGCTATGGCAGTATCCTTCGCTGCCACGCCGATCAAGTATTCGCGCAATTCGTTTATTTTCTCGCGTAGTCCATAACTCGCCCCTTTGCCGTCGGCCACCATAACACGGCTGCTTACATTCGTATTCCCCAAATCTTCGATAAGTTCAGGTGTTATAACACTGTCTGTAACAGCCGGATTCTCTTCTTCTCCATTCAGTACGATTTTGACCTTTAGATCTTGGATTTCTTGAAATAGTTGTAGAGATTTCTGATGGACCTCTTCTGCTTTCAATTTCCAAGGCTCTGCTTTTTGACTATTTTCCGCATAGGCTGCATGTAAATCACGAAGTATGCTGGCATTTTTATCATTAGTAATAACGATATTCCTTTCAAGACCTTTGTCTATGGTTACAAATGCTTCCAACACTTCTACAGATACATTCAGCGCTAACAATGCTGTTAGCACCAAATACATCATATTGATCATTTTCTGCCTGGGGGTTAACTTTGCACCTGCCATTTCTTTTGTGTTGAAATTAACGTTTTAGAGCTGAACTTACGGTGGTCAACATCGACCCGTAAATGTTGTTGAGGTTATGAATATTCTGATTTAAAGCTTCCATATGAGCACTGAATTGTTTTGTCCGTTCTCCGGAAACTTTCATCATGTCCATCATTTCGTTGCTTTGGTTGACGTATTGTTGCATAGATGAAATTAATACATCATTTTGTTTCGCGTATTTCTGATGTCCTTGAATGTATAATTCATAAGAGGCGTTAACGGCGCTTAGATTTCTGTTCAGCACATTCAGGTTTTGGTTTGATTGTTCTCCGTTCTCTACAAATGATTTTGCCGTAACTTGGTAAGCATTTGAAAAGACTTGCATGGATTCGTTCAAAACCCGCATGTTGTTGACAGAGTTATTCAACCCTTCCACAAATCTGCCGGAGGTGTCGGCTATTGATGCTAAGACACTAAGGCTTTCCATAGATTGGTTGAATTGTTTAATGCTCTTTTTAGCATTTTCAGCATCGGAAGCATCTAACCCAAGGTCGAACCCGCCGCCTCCGCCATGTCCTCTGCGTTGAACAGCGGTTTGTTTGGGTGCATCTTCGCCCTCTCCTTCGCCGTCTCCTAATTCAGGAAATACCTTATCCCAATGATATTCGTTGGGAAGTGGTTCGAAAGCGGAAAAGAAAAAGATAATAGCTTCTGTACTCATCCCAAGAACTAACATGAGACCGGCACCTTGCCAATGTTGTAATTTGAATAATGCTCCGACGAGAACCAGCGAGGCTCCCCAGCCGTAAAGCTTAGCCATGAAATTTTTGTATCCCTTAGTTCTAACTATTTGTGAAAGTGATGCCATAATTATTTTATTCTAAGATTATTAACTTTTACATTTATTTAGTGCCTACATACGAACGTACACAACGGAAACCGATGTATGAACGTGCAGAGTCCTGATATTCAAAAGTACGGGTGCCGCATTGTAAATAATAGGCGATGTCTTTCCATGAACCGCCGCGAATCACTTTACGCTTCAATACGTCAGCGTCGTTTTCGAGGGCGTTATAATCAAAGGTCGGCATCATGTCGTGATAAAAACTGTAGGTGTTTTCATCAAAAGCATTGAGTGTCCATTCGGCTACATTACCCGCCATGTCATACAAACCATAATCATTCGGATGATAAGAAGCTACGGGAAGGGTTCGCACACCGCCGTCTAATTCATACCGGCCACGTTGCGGTTTGAAGTTGGCCAAGTAACAACCTGTACTTTCCGTCGTATAAGGGCCACCCCACGGGTATAAGCCTGCTTGTATGCCGCCGCGGGCAGCATATTCCCATTCCAATTCGGTAGGTAATCGGTATTCGTGCCCTACGTTTGCTTTGCGTGCATTTTCCATTAATTTGGTTCTCCATTTGCAAAAAGCATTGGCTTGTTGCCAGGTAATGCCTACCACCGGATAATCATTATAAGAAGGATGTGAAAAATAGCGTAAAGCAAAAGGTTCGTTATACGAAAACGCATAGTCGCGAATCCAGCAAAGGGTATCGGGATAAACCATTGTCATGTCGCGAATGATAAAAGAGCCGCGGTCTTGGACTTCTTGTGTTTGCCCGGTAGCATCTTTCACCGTACCTACATATTTTTTCTCCTTGTAGTCGTAGCGTACTTTCGCCGCTTGTTGATAGTCAATCCAAGCCTGTTCGTAGGCTAATTTACGGACGTCCACTTCCCGTTTGTTGAAAAGAGCTTCCGAGCCTTGATAGTTCATACTATTCATGGCGGCACGAACGTTTTCGTCTTTCATATTGATTTTGGCTTTCCAGTTCAACGCCGGTTGTGCGCCTTGGTCGTCCATCGGATCGCCCTCTACCAGAAATTCGGGATTTGTTTCTGCAATAATGCGGCGAAGTATAGAATCTTTGACATAGTTTACGAATTGGCGATACTCGAAATTAGTGATTTCGGTTTGATCCATCCAAAAAGCATCTACAGTGATCATTCTTGTCCCGGAATTAGCGGCAAACAAAATGTCTTGATCGTTGCTTCCCATCAGGAAAGAGCCTGCCGGAATATAAGACATCCCATAAGGAGGGGCTTCTTGTGTTCGGGAGGTTTTCCCTTTCGTCCCACGGTTAATTTCTCCTATTGAATTACTACCGGCTCCACAGCCGTAAATGAATCCAATTACAAATAATAGGCAAATAAACTTCTTCATATTGTAGGTTTGTATTATCATCATAAATATCGAATACTTTTATATTTTTGGGCACCTCGCGGAACAGACAGAGAAAATGAATAACTCAGCATGATTTCGTGTGTACCGTTATTAAACTTGCTTAATTTGGAGGTTGCATAGTCAAATGCATATGCTACTTTTAGTCCCTCAAATAAATCCATCCCCAACATGAATACTACCGCTTCTTTCCATCGGTAACTTATTCCTCCCCAATATTTTCCTTCATACCAAACAGTACCTGTTAAAGAGACGCTGGTGGTTGCAAAATCGCTTGCTGCGTTCAGCATCGGTTTTATCATCCATCTCGTACTATCCAGTAAAAAGGTATAACCTCCGTTTATGTAGAGTGTAGGCTTTTTATGTGCAAATCCTTCCACGCCTAACTTCGGGCTGGTAAGGTGGGTGCATGAAACACCGGCGTACCAGCGCGGATGGCTGTAAAAAGCGCCAAGCCCGGCATCAAACGCAGCTCCTCCTTCCTTTTGTGTAGGAACCGAGGGATCTGTGCCTTCGTCCGGAAGTCGCCAGCTAGTTTCTGAAAACCAGCTGCTTAATACCCCGGCAGAAAAACCAATACCTAAACTGCCATTGTTAACGGCATGACGATAGGCATAGCTTAAACTTATACCGGGTGCATTTAATGAAGCGATTTTGTCGTTATACACCGTTAAGCCAACTCCACTTTCTATTCCAAAGAACGATACGGGGCCTTCACAATTCGCAATGGTTGTTACAGGCGCTCCGTCAAAACCTGTTAATTCGAGGCGATTTAAAGCCGTAGCCGAAAATAAACCCTCTGTATTACTACCGGCAAAACCGGGATTTATGTAAGCAAAATTAAAGAATCCTAAATTAAATAGCGGGTCTTGCTGTGCGTTAACTGTTTTTATGAACAGTGTCAACACTAGCAATAACAAGGCTTTTCTTAGGATAATCATTAATAATTTGCACTTATTTTCGTCTAAATTAAAACGTCGTTTACAGTAATTAATCGGCAAAGTAAAAAAAAAAAAAAGTTTTTAACAAATTTTAGGGGAAATATTAACGTTTATTTTAATTGAAACTTCTGATAAAACCATATCCAACGGGCCGGAACCTCCTGCCGGCAAGCACATTGATAATCATCGTAGAGGCATGATACCCAGCGATTTGAATCGTTTTTTAGGGGAATTTTCATCCACCATCGATGGCTTGTTTGACTGTTTAAGAACGATAATTGTTGCTGGTCGTCCATGTTCACAATTATTTTTTTCAGATCCGGATTTTGTTCATAAAATAAAATTTCTTCCTTCCTGCGACCTGCTATTCCGCTAAGGAGGTGCCAAATGACTTGTGCTACGAGTTGCATGGTTGGGGACGATGCCGTTAAATTTCCGGCATAGCCCGATACATTTATAAGGTACGAGCAATTTGTAATTCCTGCATAACGGGCCAATTGGCATATTTCCTCGGCATACATGCCGTTAGGCTGCTGGCGGATGCATTCGGGAGCATCGCTGCTACGCACGGCATTCATGTCTATATATACTTGTTGCGATTCGCGCAGCAAGGGTTCGGCTACATTAAGATTATCGCGCAAAGCGCCCAAACGCAGCGTTTCAAAGTAGCGCTGGTTTAATTGGTCGAGGCTTTTCGGGTCGCTCAAGTAAAGCTGATAACCTATAATAGAAAATAAATCTAAAAGAGGATGGCCCAAGAGCTGTTGGTAGAGATTATTACTTTCTGTTGTAAGGGTGGGAGTGATAAGGCTCGCCGAGAATGCTTCGTTGGTTGAATAAAAATAGGGATCTCCGGCTACGATAACCACTACGTTTGCTTCGATACATAACTCTATGATAGCTCCTAATGCGGAGGGAGGGCAGTGCATGTAGCCTACCGTCAGTGATTGATGAGCGTATAAGTGCTGCAAGGCTGTTTGTAAGGCGCCGGTTGTTTCGGTATTTACAATCAATACTTGCAGCTTTTGTAGAATGTGCGGCAAATCTTTTTCCGTTACAGGAAGCAAAGGATAGTGGACGGTTGTCATTTCTTACTTTTTTCCGTTGTCTTTTTGCTTGTCGCTTTTTTTGCTGTCGGTTTTGCCGGTTTCGCTTCTTGTGTTTTTATGATTTCTTGGCAATTGTCAAGGCTCAGTTTCGCCGCATCTGTTCCTTTCGGAATCTTATAGTTTTTACCGGCATGTGCAATATAGGGCCCGAAGCGCCCGTTGATAACTTGAATATCTTCATCCTTAAACACGGTGATATATTTTTCACGTTCTTTTTTGCGTTTTTCTTCAATCAGCTCAATAGCGCGCTCCAGTGTTACGGTATAAGGGTTGTCTTCTTTTTTGAGCGATACAAAAGCCGAACCATGGCGGATATAAGGGCCGAAGCGGCCTACGGAGGCAACGACTTCTTTGTCTTCGTATTCTCCGATGGCACGGGGAAGTTCAAATAATTTCAGCGCTTCTTCCAAGGTAATAGTTTCGATCAGCTGCCCTTTTTGCAAGCTGGCAAACTGTTTCTTTTCGTCTTCATTATCGCCTAATTGTGCAATGGGGCCGAATCGTCCGATACGTGCCGAAACGGTTTTCCCTGTTTTCGGGTCTTTTCCCAGTACCCGTTCGGCATTGGTAGGCCGTGATACTTCCAGTGTTTGTTCAACGTTTTTGTGGAATGGTTTGTAGAATTTATCGATCATTTTATTCCACTTGATTTTTCCCTCGGATACATCGTCGAACTCTTCTTCTACTTTTGCCGTGAATCCGTAGTCCACAATATTTTTAAAGTGTTCTACCAAAAAGTCGTTCACCAGCATACCTATATCGCTGGGGAACAGTTTCGATTTTTCCGTTCCCGTAATTTCCGTTAAAGTTTCTTTTTTGATTTCAGTTTTTTTCAGCGTTAACTCCTGATAGGGGCGTTCTACGCCGGGACGGTCTTCTTTGAGCACATAGCCGCGTTGCACCACGGTCGATATCGTGGGTGCATACGTCGAAGGGCGTCCGATGCCGAGTTCTTCCAACCGTTTCACCAAGCTGGCTTCCGTATAGCGTGGAGGCCGTTGCGAGAAGCGTTCGGTGGCTTTTATTTCGTTTGCTTTTAATAATTGTTTTTCTTTAATGGCAGGTAATAAGCCGCTGCTGCCGGAGGTTTCCTGCTCGTCGTCGCTGGTTTCCATGTACACTTTCATAAACCCGTCGAACAGCAACACTTCGCCGGTGGCTTGAAATGCCTGAGGGGCCGTAGATACGGAAATATCCACAATCGTTTTTTCGATTTGCGCATCGGCCATTTGTGATGCGATAGTGCGTTTCCAAATCAAATCGTATAATTTGCGTTCTTGTGCGGTGCCTTCAACCTCTGTTTGGTCGATATACGATGGGCGGATTGCTTCGTGAGCGCCTTGAACGCCTTTTGCTTTAGAAGCAAATTGGCGGGTTTTGGCATAGTTTTTACCGAATAAATTTTCGATGGTTTTACGTGCGGTAGTTAATGCCAAGTCCGATAAATTGGTCGAGTCGGTACGCATGTAAGTGATTAACCCGGCTTCGTATAAACGTTGGGCAATACTCATGGTTTGCGATACGGAAAATCCGTATTTTCGCGAGGCTTCCTGTTGCAGGGTAGAAGTGGTAAAGGGAGCCGCCGGTGATTTCCGGGCCGGTTTTTTCTCAATAGAGCGAACGGTATAATCGGCTGTTTTGCATTTTTCCAAAAAAGTCAGTGCGGCCTTTTCCGTATCGAACTTTTCGGTTAGCTCTGCTTTTAATTTGAATTTTTCTCCTTTCTCCGCCGGTTCAAAAATACCGGTTACTTTAAACGAAGAAGTCGCTTTGAAAGCCTGCACCTCGCGTTCTCGCTCCACAATCAACCGAACAGCAACGGATTGTACGCGGCCTGCCGAAAGCGCCGGTTTTACTTTTTTCCATAAAATAGGCGATACTTCAAAACCCACTAATCGATCGAGTACCCGGCGGGCTTGCTGGGCATCGACTAAATTAATATCGACGCTGCGCGGATTTTCAATAGCATGTAGAATGGCATCTTTCGTGATTTCATGAAATACGATGCGTTTTGTTTTCTTCGGATCCAGTTCCAACACTTCTTGTAGATGCCAGGCAATAGCCTCCCCTTCACGGTCTTCATCGGATGCGAGCCATACCGTTTTTGCTTTCTTTGCCAGCGATTTGAGTTCTTTCACCAAGGCTTGCTTGTCTTCGGGTATTTGGTATTCAGGCTCAAAACCGTGTTCCACATCAATGCCTAAGTTCTTCTTCACCAGGTCGCGAATGTGGCCGTAACTTGATTTTACCAAGAAATCTTTTCCTAAAAATTTTTCGATGGTTTTGGCTTTTGCCGGTGATTCGACGATTACTAAATTATCTTGCATACAAAAAATGTTGTTGAAAACTTTTGCAAAGTAAACTATAAATTAAGGTATATTCCAAATTTTTTATCAAAATAATTTTTCTACCTTTGTAATTTAGGTTACTTTCGAATCAAACAAAATTGTTTATGCTTACCGAAAAACAAAAGAAATATATACGTTTTTTCTGGATTATTATTGCGGCTCCTATTGCTTTATTACTTCTTCTGCTACTTTGTGTCGGCTTGTTTGCGGATATCCCTTCGTTTGAAGAACTGGAAAATCCGAAAAGTAATTTGGCCACCGAAGTGATTTCGTCCGATGGGGTAATTCTGGGAACTTTTCATATAGAAAATCGCACCTACATTTCTTACAGCGAACTATCTCCTAATTTGGAACATGCCTTATTGGCTACGGAGGATATTCGTTTCTATTCACATTCCGGGATTGATTTCATTAGCTTAGGGCGCGTGGCTTTTAAAACCGTGCTGGGCGGCGATAGGCGTTCGGGTGGGGGGAGTACCATTACTCAACAATTGGCGTTGAATCTTTATTCGGAACGTAGCTCCAATAAATTCCTGCGGGTTTTTATCCAAAAGCCGCAGGAATGGATTACGGCTATAAAACTGGAACGGAATTACACCAAACAAGAAATTATTGCGATGTATTTTAATACGGTTCCGTTCGGTAGCAATGCTTTCGGCATTCGTTCGGCAGCCGCTACTTTTTTCGGGAAGCATCCGTCGCAAGTGAATATACAAGAAGCTGCCATGCTGGTTGGTTTGGTAAACGCTCCTACTTTGTACAGCCCGGTTCGTAACTACGACAGGGCCTTGCAACGCCGCAACCATGTACTTTCGCAAATGAAAAAGTACGGCTATATTACGGCGGCAGCATGCGATTCGTTGAGACAGTTGCCGATTGAATTATCGTTCTCGCAACAAGACCACTTATCCGGCCTGGCCCCTTATTTTCGCGATATGCTGCGTCGTACGATGATGAAAGAAAAACCGAATCCGGCTCGCTACTCCTCTGCTGCCGAATATTCGGCAGATTCGGCAAAATGGGAAAACGACCCGATTACGGGATGGATTCATAAAAATTTGAAAACAGACGGATCGCGTTACAATATTGATCGTGACGGCTTGAAGATTTATACGACTATAGACTCGCGGATGCAAAGATATGCCGAGTGGGCGGTGGAAGAGCACCTGAAAAAAGATTTGCAACCGTTGTTTTCGGCGGAAGTACGGCGCAGGCAGCGTCCTCCGTTTTCGAACGACCTTACTTCAAGGGAAATTGATGGCATTATGCGGCAGGCAAGGCGCTGGACGGATCGTTACCGTTTGATGAAAGCGGCCGGTAGCTCGGATGCGGAGATTGAGAAAAGTTTTAAAACAAAAACAAGCATGACCGTATTTTCCTGGAAAGGAGATATTATAGACACGGTGATGACTCCGAACGATTCGATATTGTACTATAAGTCCATTCTTAGGGCTTCGTTAGTGGCTATGGAGCCCGGAACAGGCAATGTGCGTGCTTATGTCGGCGGGCCAAATTATCGCTATTTCAAATACGATAATGCTTCGCAAGGCAAACGGCAGGTAGGTTCTACGATGAAGCCGTTCCTTTATACCTTGGCCATGCAGGAAGGAATGTCGCCTTGCGACAAGGTGCTGAATGTGCCGCAAACATTCATTGTGGGCGATACGACATGGACGCCGAGAACGACCGATAAACCGGAGTGGGTCGGAAAATATGTCTCGTTGAAATGGGGACTTACCAAGAGTAGTAACTATATTTCGGCTTATTTGATGAAACAGTACGGGCCGCAGGCATTGATTGATATCAGCCACAAAATCGGGATAAAGAGCGATTTGCCGTGGGCGCCCGCTTTGTGTCTTGGCACATGCGATTTGAACCCTTGGGAAATGGTGGGGGCCTATAATACCTATCCGAGTAAAGGGGTGTTTATTGAGCCTTTCTTTGTCGTTCGGATTGAAGATAAAGACGGGAATGTGCTGACAACGCCTTCTCCTATCAAACGGGAAGCGTTGAGCCCGCAAACAGCTTATTTGATGACCAATTTGATGCAAGGCGTAGTGAACGAAGGAACCGCCTATCGCTTGCGTAGCCGTTATATTCCCGAAGGGCAAATAGCCGGAAAAACGGGGACTACCGATAACCAATCAGACGGCTGGTTTATCGGCTATATGCCGAAATTGACTGCCGGCGTATGGGTGGGCGCCGAAGACCGGAGCGTGCATTTTCAGAGCCTTGCATTAGGAGGCGGGGCCAATATGGCTTTGCCTATTTGGGGATTATTCATGCAAAAAGTATTAGCCGACCCTTCATTGAATATCAATGTAAACGATGTTTTTGCCGTTCCTACTAATCTCGTGATGAACCTTAATTGCGATGGTAGCGACGATGATATCACCTCCAATGCGGTCAAAAAGAATGATGATTTTTTTAATTGATAAGATAGCGTGACACTGAAGATTACTATCATAGATCGTTACATCATTCGTAAATTTATCGGCACGTTTTTATTTGCCCTTGCCCTTATCATTCTTATCATTATTGTTTTTGATATCAGTGAAAAAATCGATGATTTTGTGGAAAAGAAAGCCCCTTTGTATGACATCATTTTTCGCTATTACGCTAATTTCATCCCGTTCATCGTAAACTCGTTCAGCCCCCTATTTGTTTTTATTACGGTTGTTTTCTTTACCTCGAAAATGGCACAACATTCCGAAATCATTGCGATCCTTTCGGGAGGGATGAGTTTTTTACGGATGATGTATCCGTATTTTATTTCGGCGGCATTTATCTGCGGGATCAGTTTGTTGTTGAACATGGTTATCATTCCGCCGGCCAACGCTACCCGCTTGGCTTTTGAGGCGCAATACCTCAAGGGGAAGCGGGATGTTTACAATATGAATATGCACTATCAAGTGGAGCCGGGAACCTATGTGTACATTGAATCGTACAGCCCGTGGGATTATAAGGCCAATAAATTCACGTTGGAACATTTTGAAGGAACCAAGTTGAAAGAGAAAATCACGGCTGAAATAACCCGGTGGGATACTACCGAAAAAGCATGGGTGATGACTCGTTACACGCAGCGAATCGTTAATGACGACGGCGATTCTATTATCCGTGGAGATAAAAAAATATTACCGCTTGCGCTGAGTGTCGAAGATCTGAGGCAATATAAAGAAGCGACTAAAACAATGGGCATGGGGACGCTCAATAAATATATCGAAGACCTTAAGCAGCGGGGCGACCAGCGGGTGAAGCTGGCGCAGATTGAAAAAAATACCCGTATAGCCGTGCCTTTTTCCGCTTTTATCCTTACGCTGATCGGGGTGTCGCTTTCCTCACGGAAAGTGCGGGGAGGCATTGGCCTTAAGATAGGAATAGGAGTGGCGCTGAGTTTCTCGTATATTTTGTTTCTTCGTTTTAGCGAGATGTTCGTACATGCCGGAACGCTGCCGCCGGAAATTGCCTTATGGCTGCCGAATGTGTTATACGCTATAGTGGCCGTAGTGCTTTATATACAAGCGCCGAAATAGCCGGCGGGAACCGGGAAAATCCGGGTTCAACGTCGTCTCTATCTATTCATCGTTATCACAACCGTCTTTCCAGTTTTTTTACCATGCTGTTCTTCCACGCAAGGAAATCGCCTTGCAGGATGTGTTTCCGCGCTTCTTCCACCAGCCATAAATAAAAAGTGAGGTTGTGCAAACTGGCAATTTGAGGGCCCAACATTTCGCCTGCTACGAATAGATGCCGCAGGTAGGCTTTGCTGTAGGCGCTATCAACAAACGAGGCGCCGTGCGGGTCGAGCGGGCTAAAATCGTCGGCCCATTTTTTGTTTCGCAGATTTATAATGCCTTCGGACGTAAAAATAGTAGCATTGCGCCCGTTGCGCGTGGGCATTACACAGTCGAACATATCGACTCCTCGTGCAATGGCTTCGAGAATATTTACCGGTGTTCCTACTCCCATAAGGTAGCGCGGTTTACCTTCGGGAAAAACAGGTTGCAATACTTCCAGCATTTCATACATTTGTTCGGCCGGCTCGCCGACAGCCAATCCGCCGATGGCAATCCCCTCCGGATCGAACGAAAGGGCATGCTCGGCTGCCGCGCGGCGTAAATCGGGATATACGCATCCTTGTATAATTGGGAAAAATACTTGTTCGTAACCATAATAAGGTTCGGTGGTGCGGAAATGCCTGATGCCGCGTTCCAACCACCGCTGTGTGAGTTGCAACGATTTTTTCGCATAATCGTAATCGGCCGTGCCGGGCGGGCATTCGTCGAGCGCCATGATGATATCGGCCCCGATGGCGCGTTGGATATCCACTACATTTTCCGGCGTGAACAAATGTTTAGACCCGTCGATATGCGAGCGGAACTCGCAGCCTGCTTCGGTTAATTTCCGGATATCGGTCAACGAAAATACCTGATAGCCGCCGCTGTCGGTCAAAATTGGCTTGTCCCACGAAATAAATTTGTGCAAGCCGCCCGCCCGGCGGATAATTTCCGTACCGGGGCGTAAGTATAAATGATAAGTGTTGCCTAAAATAATTTGCGCTTTCACGTCGTGCTCCAAATCGCGGTGCAGCACGCCTTTTACCGTACCAATGGTGCCTACCGGCATAAAAATAGGTGTTTGTATTTCGCCATGAGAGGTCGTCAATATCCCGCACCGTGCCTTGGACGCAGTGTCATTTGCTAAAATTGAATAGTTCATTTACGCGAGTATGTTCATTTTGTTTCGAGAAGTAAAGGTACAATAAAAACGGCGATTTGAGGAGATTTCAGGGAGTGTTTACATTTTATTCGACTCCGGTAAATCGTTTTACATAAATTAAAACAAGTGCTAAAGAGCTTGTTTTGGAGTTTTGTTATTGCATACGTTTTTAAAAACAGGCTGTTATGAAAAAATAGAATATTTTTATTTTAGAAAGTCGTTCGTTCTATTAAGCTTTAAAAATGTAGCATGATGGTATAATTGCCTGAAATAGTGTATTGTCGTGAAAAAATTTAGAATATTTAATGGTCGCTGCATCCATGTTTTTTGAAAAAAAATAAACCAAGAACTTTTTTTTTAGTATCATTGCAACATATTTCAGACAAACATATGGGGCAGACTCTTTTATTTTTATCAACTATAGACTGGATTATACTTGGCAGCATTTTTCTTCTTTTCCTGATACAACTGATTTATTGTTTCGGGGTAAACGGTCGGGTAGCTTTCTACAAGCCGGGCAAGCAGATTTTGACAGCGGAGCGTCCTCCCGTATCGATTATTTTATCGGCGCGGAATGAATATGAAACCTTGCAACACACCTTGCCGCAAATACTGTCGCAAGATTATCCCGATTATGAGGTAATAGTGGTGAATGATTGTTCGGAAGATGACTCCGAAGTGTTATTGGCTTCGTTGCAACATCAATATCCGCACTTGGTTTACCGGAATATCGTAAAAGACAATATTTTTACGCATAGCAAGAAAATGGCCATAGGCGTTGGAATCAAAGCATCGCAACATGATTTATGTTTACTTATCGATGCCGATTGTTTTCCGGAAAGTAGTCAATGGCTGAAGGGAATGCAACAATTTTTCACTCCTAAAATAGGCGTTGTATTGGGCTACACACGGTTATTGCCCAAAGTGAATAAACGCTGGATTCGTGCCGACCGTTTTATGCAGGCGCTGCACTATTTAGGGAGTGCATTAATGCACCGGCCCTACATGGGAGTCGGAAGTAATATGGCTTTTCGTAAGCAATTATTTTATGATAACAAGGGTTTTGACATGCGCCTCACCAAAAACCTGAGAGAAGACAGGCTTTTTGTAAATCAGGTGGCTACGAGTGATAATACGGCGGTAGCGATTATGCCCGATGTTGTGACGGTAAGCACCCTCAAAATTACCCGGCAGCTCTGGTTTATGCAACGATGCGAGGAATTACGTTCTTTTGCTTTATTTGAAAAAATGCCGCGTTATCCGGGCCTGTTCGAAAGTATCGTACGCTTTTGCTATTATATAGTGATGGTTGTCGCAATAATTAATTTTGCCACTCTTCCGGCTGCGCTTTTCGGATTATTAGCGGTGGAAGTAATTCGGGTGTTCTTATGGAGTATTGTGCTCTTGAAATCATTGCGCAAATTAGGGGAGAAAGGCCTTTGGTTTTCGCTGTTATGTTGGAATTTTATATATCCGATTGTACACATTGCGGTGATGCTGGCTTCGAAATTTCCGCCTAAACAACGTAAACAGGCATAGTACCGTATGCCGTTACACAATAACGGGGAGTATGATGTTAAGCGATAAAGAATTGGTTCAACAAATAAAAGAAGGCGAGCAAAAAGCGTTTACGCGCCTTTTGGCGCGATATAAGGATAGCATCTATTTCCAGATATTGAAAATGGTGGGAGTGGATGACGATGCCGAAGACTTGATGATTGAAACCTTCGACCGTGCTTTCCGCAATATTCATTCTTATGATGACCATTACGCTTTCAGTACGTGGCTATATACCATTGCCAATAATGCGTGTATAGATTTTATACGTCGCCGTAAAGGGAATTTTGTTTCTATCGATAGTCTGCATAATGAGGATGGAGCTATCAGCGAGGATGTACTCGACTCTTCTCAGCGCAATCCGGAGGAAGATATGATAAGCGAACAACAGACAATATTGTTGATATCGTTGATTGCAGAACTGAAACCGAAATACCGGGAATTAATAGAATTACGTTATTTCAGAGAATTTGCCTATGAAGAAATTGCCGAACAATTGGCTATTCCTGTAGGTACGGTGAAAACACGCTTGTTCCGGGCAAAAGCAGCATTAGGCGAACTGTTAGCCGAGCATGCCATTCATCATAAATTAGGGTAAAATTTCTTATGCCGGCGGTAATACGAATAATCGACTATTTTCCTGATTTGGAGGCTTTACAACAAGAACGGTTGAGCGCCCTACAACCGTTATACGACTTGTGGAACAGCCGTATTAATGTAATTTCGCGGAAAGACATGGAGCATTTTTATGAACGGCATGTCTTGCATTCATTAGCTATCGCTAAGTTCATTCAATTCCTTCCGGGAACTTGTATTTTAGATGTTGGCACCGGAGGCGGATTTCCGGGAATTCCGCTGGCCATTCTTTTTCCTGACAGCAATTTTACATTGGTTGATTCTATCGGGAAAAAAATAAAAGTAGTGCAAGCGGTGTGCGAACAGTTGGGATTGAAAAATGTGACAGCCAAACAAGAGCGTGCGGAAAATTTACGTCAGTCGTTTGATTTTGTCGTTAGCCGTGCGGTGACCGATTTTCCTACTTTTGCCGGATGGATTTGGAATAAAATAGCTCCGAATGGAAAGAATGCGTTTCCGAATGGAATCATTTACCTGAAAGGTGGCGAACTTCAGGAAGAATTGGCCGATTTGCAAAAGCAATTTCATCTTACCCCCGCTCAAATAATGGAGTTTCCTATTCGTCAATGGTTTTCCGAAGATTTTTTTGACACTAAAAAATTGATATATATTCAACGATAACGTTTAAATGAAGTCTTTAATAGCCTGAACCATAGAATTTTCTTTGGATGATTTGGAAAAATATTTTGCGGGTATCAGAAATTTAGCTACCTTTGCAGTCCTTTTTTAAGAAACAAGTAAAAATTATATATCATGAAACGCACATTTCAACCTTCGCAACGTAAGCGCCGCAACAAACACGGTTTCCGTGAACGTATGGCTACAGCTAACGGCCGCCGTGTATTGGCAGCTCGCCGCCGCCGTGGACGTAAAAAATTGACGGTATCGGACGAAGACCGCTTCTAAAAAACAGTATTGCGGTTATAGATAAAAGCTTACACAGTCTGTACGGACTGTGTTTTTTTATATAAAATCGCTACATTTGTGATGTTATGAAAGATTTGACAAAATTATTGATAGCAACAACGCAGCATACGGGCTATGCCGTATTGGTGCAAAAATTGATAGCCGGAGAACGGCTTTCTGTGGACGATGGTATATTGCTATATGCTTGTCACGACTTGTCGCTGCTTGCACTAATGGCTTCTTTCCGTCGAAAACAAATCAATGCGGACAAGGTTTTCTTTAATCGTAACTTTCATATTGAGCCCACCAACCTTTGTGTGTACGATTGTATATTTTGTTCCTACCGGCGGGCGGCAGGAGAGCAGGGGAGCTGGGACCTGTCGTTGGACGATGTGCGTGATGTTTGTCGGCGTTACACGGGAAAAGCCATTACCGAAGTACATATTACCGGCGGCGTGCATCCGCAACGCGATATTCTTTACTATACATCCGTATTGGATATTGTGAAAGAGATGTTGCCCGGCGCGCATATTAAAGCATTTACAGCGGTGGAAATTGACTATATGTGTGCCAAAGCCGGAATGTCGTGGAAGGATGGTTTGCACCTGCTGCAGCAACATGGCTTGGTGGCGTTACCGGGCGGTGGTGCGGAAATTTTTAATGAAGCGGTACGTTCACAAATTTGTTCGAAAAAAGCATCTTCGGAAATGTGGCTGGGCGTGCACGAAGCCGCGCATAAATTAGGAATTCGCACCAATGCAACCATGTTGTTCGGTCATATCGAAAAGCCAGAGCATCGTGTTGAGCATTTAAACCGCTTGCGCCTGCTGCAGGACAGCACCGGCGGCTTCGATGCGTTTATTCCGTTGAAATACAAACCGGCCCACAATGCTTTGGGGGCCATTGGAGAAACATCTACCGCAGAGGTATTGAGAAACTTTGCAGTATGCCGGCTGATGCTCGATAATATTCCGCATATGAAAGCCTATTGGCCGATGCTGGGAAAGGAAGTGATGCAAATGGCGCTACTATATGGCGCCGACGATGTGGATGGAACCATAAATGATTCTACCCGCATATACAGTATGGCCGGAGCTGAAGAACAGCACCCGGTGATGGACATCGAGGAATTGTGCCGCATGGTGGATGCTGCCGGTTTTGTGCCGGTGGAACGAGACACTTTCTATAATGAATTGAAAGTGTATAAAGAATAAATCGTGTTTTATTACTTGAAAAATACGTTTGATTTTTCGATTTGAGAAAAATTTGTATCTTTGCAGCCTCAATCACGCATTTATGGTACCATGGCCGAGTGGTTAGGCAGCGGTCTGCAAAACCGTGTACAGCAGTTCGACTCTGCTTGGTACCTCTGGAAACCTTCTAAACAAAGTTTGGAAGGTTTTTATTTCAAATCTAGCTGTTTAGTAATTTTCCTGCTCATCGGTTTTATCTTGGACGGAAAATAACTTATCAAATGACCGTCTTCACTAATCAAATATTTACAAAAATTCCAAGTAGGCTCTTGTGTATTCCATCCGTTGGCGGATTGGTCGGTTAGCCATTGGAATACGGGATTTTTATGTTTGCCTTTAACGTCCGATCTTTTCATCATAAGAAAGGTTACTCCGTAATTAATGGTGCAAAATTTTTGAATTTCCTTGTTCGTATGGAACTCCTGAGAAGCAAAATTATCCGAAGGGAATCCAACGATCATCAATGCGTCTTTATACTTTTGATATAATTGTTCGAGTCCGGCAAATTGTGGGGTGAAACCGCATTTCGAAGCGGTGTTTACAAGTAGGACTTTCTTTCCTTTAAATATCGAAAAATCTACTTTTTGTTCATTAATAGTGGAAAAAGAAAGTGCGTAAAACGAATTATTATAGTTGTTTTTCGGAGCAGAACGCGGATGATCGGCAATGATCTGAAGAATGGAACCTATACTATTAGTTAATTTCATAATGCAATGTTTTATTTTTAACCTTTATTGCAAAAAGCTTGCCATTTGTATAGGGAATTTATTTATCTTTGAAATTGCTATGTAGCTTTGATATATGCTCCAAAAAATAGTTATAGCATCCGATTCTTTTAAAGGTTCACTCCGCTCGCAGCAGGTCGCCGATGCGGCCGGGAGGGCGTGTCGCCGTGTGTTGGGCGATACGGTGGAAGTGATAAAAATTCCCGTGGCCGACGGTGGCGAGGGAACCATGGAAGCCTTGGTGCCCGCGCTTGGCGGCGAATGGATTACGGCCAACGTGCACGACCCGTTGATGCGGACTATTGAAGCGAAGTATGGAATAATACACGCTAATACCGCCGTGATTGAAATGGCTGTTGCCGGTGGATTGACATTGCTTACACCGGAAGAACGCAATCCGATGCGTACCAGCACGTATGGCGTGGGCGAACTGATGGCCGATGCCTTGCAGCGCGGTTGCCGGAAATTTTTGATAGGTATTGGCGGTAGCGCCACCAACGATGCCGGCGTGGGAATGTTGCAAGCCTTGGGGGTTCGTTTTTTGGAGGAGAGCGGGAAGCCTGTTGGCGCAGGAGGAAAGGAGTTAATTCGTATAGATAGCATAGATGACTCACAAGTGCTGCCTGCTTTACGTGATGCGCAATTCACCATTGCTTGTGATGTGGCGAATCCCTTTTCGGGAAGCAATGGGGCCGCTCATATTTTTGCCCCGCAGAAAGGCGCCGATGCTCAAATGGTGGAGGAATTGGATAAAGGATTAAAACATTTCTCCGCATTGGTAAAGAAAATGAAAAACATCAATTTGGAAACCATCGCCGGAGCGGGCGCGGCGGGCGGCTTGGGCGGCGGAATGTTAGCTTTTCTTCCGGCACAATTAGAGAGAGGAATTGAGATGGTGCTGGATGCGCTCGATTTTGACCGGCGCATTGCCGGCGCCGGCCTTGTGATTACCGGAGAAGGAAAACTCGATGCACAAACCGCATTGGGAAAAACGCCGACGGGTGTTTTGAGAAGGGCACAACAACAACATATTCCCGTGATAGCTATAGGAGGGGCGATAGAGCATGTTGAACAATTGAATGAATTGGGTTTTGCGGCGGTATTTTCGATACTTCCTGCTCCGGTATCGCTCGAAAAAGCAATGGATTCTTCTTATGCGAGTGGCAACGTAGAACGCATAGTAGAACAGATTTTGAAGGCGATAACGTGTTTTTAATATTCACGCTTTTAGCTTACTATTTCAATAATTTAATATTCCAACATTTCCTAATTGCGTGAAGCATGCTACATTTGTAGAAGAAATTGTAAAATTGATATAGGTTTTATGCTTGTTGTCATTCTGAGCGAAGCGAAGAATCTTTAATTCTACAAATAATAAAATAATAGATTCTTCGCTTCGCTCAGAATGACAAGAGGATCGCTTCTTGAGGAACTATCTATATTAAAGTCTTGTCGTACTTTAAATGTAAGAAATCTGTAATAAATTAATGGAATTCGTGAATAAAGAAAAAAGAGCGGAACGAAAACCAGCATGGTTAAAAATAAAATTGAATTTGGGTGAAAACCCGCAATACGCCAGCGTTCGAAAGATTGTAGAAGATAATAACCTGCATACCATTTGCAGTAGCGGAAAGTGTCCGAATATCGGGCAATGTTGGAGTTGCGGCACGGCTACATTTATGATATTAGGTGATATTTGCACGCGTTCCTGTAAATTCTGCGCAACTAAAACAGGAAAACCATTGGCGCCGGATGTAAAAGAACCGCAAAAAGTAGCCGAAAGCATTCGCTTGATGCAATTGAAGCATTGCGTAATTACATCGGTTGACCGCGACGATTTGCTCGACCAAGGCGCAGCACATTGGGCTACTACGGTAGAAGCCATTCGTAGCGCAAATCCCAACACAATTATTGAAGTACTGATTCCCGACTTCGACGCCAAGCCGGAATGCTTGAATATAGTGATTACGGCGAAACCGGATATCATCGGGCATAACATGGAAACAGTGGAACGCTTGACATCGCAAGTGCGTTCCCGCGCCCACTATCATAGAAGTCTGGAAGTATTGAAATACATCGCCGACGCTGGTTCGATTGCCAAAACCGGCCTCATGGTGGGTTTGGGTGAAACGCCCGAAGAAGTGCTGCAAACCATGCGTGACGCCTGTAATGCAGGTGTTCGTTTATTCACTATCGGGCAATACTTGCAACCGACCGCGAACAATATACCTGTCGCAGAGTATGTAACGCCTGAACAATTCGAAAGCTACAAAAAAGAAGGAATGGCTATGGGTTTTGATAATATTGAAAGCGGACCGCTGGTGCGCTCATCGTACATGGCGGAGCAGAGTTTTGTACATTCAAAAATAAAATTATAATTCATCACCTTCGTGAGATTTTAAGCCCTGTTTAGGGGTAGATACTTACTTAGATTTGACAAATTTCAAAAATTTGTCAAATCTTTTAAAACACAATTAAAATTATACATTAAAAATAAGATAAATGAAATTTGTTGATTGGGGACTGATTGATTACCGGCAGGCGTGGGACAAGCAACGCGAAATTGCCGGTCAATTATTGGCATTGAAAGACGCGCCGGATGAAAATGTGTCGCAAATTATTTTTTGCGAACATCCACATGTATATACGCTGGGGCGTAATGGCAACGCCGGTAATTTTTTAATAAACGACGAATTTCTGGAACGTATCCATGCAACTTATCATAAGGTTGACCGCGGTGGCGACATTACGTATCACGGCCCTCAGCAAATTGTGGGTTACCCGATTCTAGATTTGGAACGACTGCACATCGGGTTGAAAGAGTATATTTTTAAAATCGAAACAGTCATTATACATACGTTGCAACACTACCATATTAATGCGGAACGGCTTGCGGGCGCTACCGGCGTGTGGATTGATGCCGACAAACCTGCTGCACGTAAAATCTGCGCTATTGGTGTGCATGCGTCGCGGTTTATTACAACACACGGATTTGCGTTGAACGTCAATACCGATTTAACGTATTATAATCATATCAATCCCTGTGGCTTTGTGGACAAAGGCGTAACATCCATTCAGAAAGAAACGGGCCATGCCGTTGATATGGAAGAGGTGAAAAGTTGGTTACGGAAATATTTTACAGAAGAACTAAACGTGGATTAATCCGCCAGCCATTTTTTAAAATTCCGCAACAACTTTTTCTTCGTTCCTCGTCCTCACAATGACAGCTGCTTTCTCCGCGCTTTGCGCTTGCTGTTCGTAATAATCTCAAAAAAGTATAGAAAATACGGATTAACGAATCATCGTGTAATTTACCTGTTATTCGTAAAACTGTAATGCAATTAGCCTCTTGCGTAATAATTTTCTTTTAAAACAGCTTGTCTGATTATAATCTGTAAGTAAAAATTTTCTCATTGATTGATAATGAGATAGCTAATATTTTTATCTTTTTTCTCAAAATATTGAACATAATGTCAATTTTTTCATCAATTTTGGATTGCTTTTTGTCATTACAGTTTGGTATGAAATTGAAACAATTAAAACATTAAATATGAGCAAGGAAATCAAATTCAGTCTTATTTACCGCGACATGTGGCAATCGTCCGGCAAGTATCAACCGCGGGTTGACCAGTTAAAACAAATAGCTCCCGTTATTGTGGACATGGGATGCTTCGCGCGTGTCGAAACCAATGGCGGCGCTTTCGAGCAGGTAAATCTTCTTTACGGGGAAAATCCGAACGTGGCTGTCCGCGAGTTTACCAAACCCTTTAACCAAGCGGGAATCAAAACACACATGCTCGACCGCGGATTGAACGGATTGCGCATGAATCCCGTTCCGGCCGATGTGCGTAAATTGATGTATAAAGTGAAACATGCGCAAGGCGTGAACATCACGCGTATTTTCGACGGTTTGAACGATGTACGCAATATTATTCCTTCTATCAAATATGCCAAAGAAGGCGGCATGACGCCGCAGGCTTCGCTTTGTATTACTCATTCGCCGATTCACACGGTGGACTATTATGTGAACATGGCCAAAGAATTGATAGCGGCCGGCGCCGAGGAAATTTGTTTGAAAGACATGGCCGGAATCGGCCGTCCGCAAAGCGTTGGGTTGATTGTGAAAGGCATTAAGGAGCATGCTCCGGACATTATGGTGGATTACCACGGCCACAGCGGCCCCGGATTTTCGGTAGCATCCATGCTCGAAGCGGCTAAGAACGGTGTCGATGTGATTGATGTGGCGATGGAACCACTGTCGTGGGGCATGGTGCATCCCGACGTGATTACCATTCAAGCGATGTTGAAAGATGCCGGATTCAAAGTGGCCGACATCAACATGAGCGCGTATATGGAAGCGCGCCGGCTGACACAATCGTTTATCGACGACTTCTTGGGTTACTTTATCGACCCGGGTAATAAGGTAATGACGTCGCTGCTCGTGGGCTGCGGCTTGCCGGGCGGCATGATGGGCTCGATGATGGCCGACCTGAAAGGAATGCACAATGCTATCAATATGGCGTTGCGTTCGAAAAATAAAAAAGAAGTGGCGTTTAACGATTTGGTGGTGCAATTATTCCAAGAGGTAGAATATGTGTGGCCAAAACTCGGCTATCCGCCGTTAGTAACGCCTTTCAGCCAATATGTGAAAAATATTGCATTGATGAACATTCTTTCGATGGCGAAGGGCGAACCGCGTTTCTCGACGGTTGATAAAGACAGTTGGAATATGATTTTGGGCAAAATGGGAAAATTGCCCGGTACGCTGGCGCCCGAAATTGTAGAAATAGCTGAGAAGAATAATCTTGAGTTTTATACCGGCGATCCGCAAACACCTTACCCCGATGCGTTGGAATCCTTCAGAAAAGAAATGAAAGACAACAAATGGGATTTCGGAAAAGACGACGAAGAATTATTTGAATTGGCGATGCACGACCGTCAATACCGCGATTATAAATCGGGCGTGGCCAAAGAACGCTTCAATGCCGAACTGGAACAGGCGAAAGCCAAGGCCGGAGCGCCTGTTGTAGTAGCCCGTCCGGTGGTGGAGGTGCCCCGTTTCGATATCGAAAAAATCAAGGAAACATATCCTGCCGCGCAACCCGTGCAAGCGCCGGTAAAAGGGAAACTCATTTGGCAATACGATGTGGCGGATAAATCGACGGCGCCGGCAGCAGGAAGCGAGTTTAAAAAAGGACAACCGATTTGTTATGTGCAAACATACTACGGGCTGGAGCCTTTGGTCGCATTGGCCGACGGTAAATTGATTCAAATTGATGCCAGGCAAGGCGAAGAAGTAGAAAAAAATCAAATACTGGCTTTTCTCAATTAGGAAAAAAAGGTAGCCGCGAAGAGCACTCACTGCCCGTCATTACAAGCGAAGCAATCTGATAAGGAAAAGATTGCTTCGCTTTTTATTATTATTTTAGCTTTTCTATTATTCTATCAATTTCTGCGGTGGAAAAATTTCCGCTGATATGAAGCTTTCCGCCTGAAATTTCTGAAACTATCCTTGGCATCGATATGATCTGTTGATCTACAACAATTGCAATGGGTTTAGCGATATTATTTTTAGTCAGTAGATAAAATTTCTTCGCTCCTTCCTCCGTCAATGAAATGGCTATTATTTGCATGCCACGCCCGTCAATCTCTTTTTCCACGGATTGAATGTCGTCTTTCGTGATGGAAGGAATTTCTTCGAGCCTGATTGTTTCCTTTTCCGCATCCGGTTCATAGTCAACCGTTGCATAAAAACCATCTTGCCTGTCGATATAGCTGCCTTCATATATATCGTTATCCTCGTTGGCCGCTTTTGTGGAATTGGAAATTAGATTGAGTTCAGCGGCAATGTCTTTAAATTGATCGGGAATAGAGGAGGAGCCTAATAAATTATAAAACTTTACGTATGCCGGAGAAGTTAGAAAATCATACAATGTATTTATTTCTCTATCTGTAAACGTTTGGTCGAACACATGAACAATTCTGCTCCGGATTTCCTGGTCGGTCAGCCTGTTTTCCAGCTCAATAAGTTTCAGGCTGTCATTACCTGTCGCCTCATATTTCAAAGGATTGATGCCGAATTCAATCAATGCTGATTTTTGACTTTCGACAATTTTCAAACTGTCAATTATTATATTCGTTTTGCGAAGCTTTTCCTGTCCGTAAGAAAATCCGCAGACTGTCGCGATTAGTGCTGTGATTATAATTCGTTTCATGTTGTT
>JAVBOD010000063.1:0-16140 GCA_031551045.1 Bacteroidales bacterium | reverse complement strand
TTAGTTAAACAATGGGTTGGCCGGTGTGTGTAGCCAAGCCCGGTAAGCCGGGCCTAATGATTTTACAACGTCCGTCCATAATTCCTTGTTGGGTACAAAGAGTTGTTCCGGCGGAAAATCGGCAATGGCCCACGAATGAATGGCTATTTCATCTTCCAATTGGCCGACCGACCAACCGGAATAACCGAGGAAAAAGCGAAATTGGGAATAATCCAAAATTCCCTCGTCCAATAATTGTTTGGCAATATTAAAATCGCCACCGCTGTATATATTCCCAACGATATGCACCGCTTCCGGAATCACCTTGCCGGCGGTGTGGAGAAAACAAAGCATTTGTGGTTCTACAGGCCCTCCGATGCCAATGGTTGCATGAATATCCGTAGCTTTTTCTACGGCAATAGAGGTCTGCCGGGATGCGACATTATTCAATACAAAACCCACGCTTCCCTCCTCGTTATGCTCGGTAAGCAACACGATGCTTCGTGAGAAATAGTGGTCGTACATCATGGGCTCGGCAACAAGTATAACGCCTCTGCCCGGCTTCCTGGGAGCAACCGGAGGATACAAAAAATCGAGCGGATCGGGCATGTTAGTCATGGGTGAAAACTCGTTTGGTACGCTGTGAAACACGTGTTATCAGCTCATAGGGAATGGTGCCGATTTTTTTGCTTAGTTCCAGTACCGAAGGCTCTTCTCCGAAGATTGTTACATAATCGCCTACTTTTGCCGGAATACCGGTTACATCGATCATCAACATATCCATGCATACATTACCGATAACCGGGGCGGGTTGACCGTTTACACGGAAAATACCTTTCCCGTTGCCCAGTTCGCGGTCGATACCATCGGCATAACCGATAGCAACGGTAGCAATACGTTTGGGCGAATTTACCTGGCCATGGCGGCCATAGCCGATGGTTTCGCCGGCCGGAATTTCTTTTATCTGGATGATGGGGCTGCTCAGGGTGGCGGCTATGCGGAGTTTTTCCTGATGCACCAAACTGATGCCGTAGAGTCCCAATCCTAAGCGTACCATATCGTATTGTGCTTCGGGAAAACGTTCTATGCCGGCCGTGTTGAGAATATGGCGCATCACCGGATACGGGAGGTTTTGCTGTATGTTATGGCTGATGCTGTCAAATAATTCGATTTGTCCGCGGGTAAAAGCATCGTGCTGCGTTTCGTCCGATGCGGCCAAATGCGAGAATACGCTCCGGATACGTAAATACGGATTGTCCTTTATTTGCTCGATCAATGCTTCGATTTCTGTTTTGTCGAAACCCAAACGGTGCATTCCCGTATCAATTTTAATATGCACGGGATAGTGTTTAACACCGGCCTTTCCGGCTGCTTCACAAAATTGTTTTAAACTGTCGAAACTGAAAATATTCGGTTCCAAACGGTGGGCAATAATGTTATCGAAACTGTCGGGAATGGCGGCCAATACGATAATCGGCTTGCTGATGCCGCTTTTGCGTAATTCAATGCCTTCGTCGTCGAATGCTACGGCAAAATAGTCGATATCGTTTTGAAGCATATAGGCAAACTCGGCATTGCCGTGGCCGTAGGAGCGTGCTTTTACCATTACCACTAATTTGGTTTGTGGTTTTAATAGCGAGCGGAAGACGCCGATATTGTGTTTTATAGCATCGGTATTTATTTCCAGTACGGAATGCGATAGCTTCATTTTGATTTCACTTTGTTAAAACAGTGGCGGCATAAGGGTTCGTACGTATCTTTCTCTCCCAGCATTACTAAACGGTCGCTATCGGTTAAGCGGTGCGAATGTTGTGCCAAGTTGCCGCAATGTACGCAAATAGCGTGTACTTTTGTTACGTATTCGGCCACAGCCATTAAGGCGGGCATGGGGCCGAACGGCTTTCCGGTGTAATCCATATCCAATCCTGCCACCACTACGCGAACACCTTGCGAGGCCAACTGATTGCAGACGTCCACCAAATGCATATCGAAAAATTGGGCTTCGTCAATTCCTACCACATTCACATCGCCGGCCATCAGGAGAATATTGCCCGACGAATCCACCGGCGTACAGCGAATGGCGTTTTCATCGTGCGAAACCACGTTGTCCGCCGAATAACGGACATCAATCTGGGGCTTAAAAATTTCCACCCGTTGGTTGGCAAATTTCGCTCTTTTGAGCCTCCGGATTAGTTCTTCGGTTTTCCCTGAGAACATCGACCCGCATATAATTTCAATCCACCCTGAACTTTTTACGCTTTCTAAAAACATTTTATGTAAATTTGCACTCTACAAAGATAGAAAAATTAGCTATGATAGACACTAAAAATATTGAAACCGCCTTGGAGCATCTCGAAAATGCCCGTAAAATGCTTGATTTGCAATTGAAAAACAGCCAGGAAGAATTGTCTGAAGAACGTGCCGAGTTAACTCGCCAGCAAGCCTTATTGCAGGAAGAGCGGCGCCGTTTTGAGGAACAAAAAGCCACTATCTTAGAAAATTTGAAGCAATTGCATCGACACTTGCAAGAGGAACTGGC
This sequence comes from Bacteroidales bacterium, assembly GCA_031551045.1. Taxonomy (GTDB): domain Bacteria; phylum Bacteroidota; class Bacteroidia; order Bacteroidales; family UBA932; genus JAVBOD01. The sequence goes on along the minus strand of JAVBOD010000063.1, from coordinate 13,622 downwards.
CGACGAAGAGAAAAAAGAAGCTGCGCTACAAGCAGCTATGGATTCCAAGGGCGAGGTGCCGGTAGAGGAGCTTGCTGAGGCATCTTTCGATGATATCACAGAAAAGGAAGACGTAGTGGCGCCGAAATTACCGCCGCAATCGAAAAAAGAAACTGACAGCTCGTTTATCGAATTGGATGAGGAGGAGCCTGCGCCTGCAAAATCAGCGCCGAAGAAAGAGGAGAAAAAGAAGCCGGCAGAGTCTTCGCCGATGTTAGGGATGGCTGTTCCGGTAAACGATTTGGCGAGCGCTCTTCAACAACAACCCTTGAAAGACTTGGTAAAAGGGATGGGGATTAATGACCGTTTCTTGTTTACAAAAGAGCTCTTTGATGGCAATACCAACACATTCAATGAAGTGATTAAGAAGTTGAATAATCTGGGAAATATGGCCGAAGCAACGGCTTATTTGGCGCGTTTTAGCGATAAATGGGACTTGGAGAAAGAGGTGGTGAAACAATTTATGTTATTAGTACACCGTCGTTATTTATAGCAGCCTGTTATGGCGAAATTATACATTGTTCCAACACCTGTCGGAAATCTTGAAGACATTACGCTTCGGGCGCTTCGTGTGCTGAAGGAAGTGGAGCTGGTCTTGGCGGAAGACACACGAACATCCTCTTTTCTTTTTAAAAAATATGAAATCACCACGCGCCTGCAATCGCATCACGCATTTAATGAACATCAAACGGTAGCCAACATTGTAGAACGTATAGAGACGGGAGCTTCCATCGCTTTGGTGAGCGATGCCGGAACACCGGCTGTTTCCGATCCGGGATTTTTATTGGTGCGTACTTGTGTAGAGCGCGGCGTTGAAGTGGAATGTTTACCGGGAGCGACGGCTTTTGTTCCTGCCTTGGTAAATTCCGGGCTTCCTTGCGACCGTTTTTGTTTCGAAGGTTTCTTGCCGCACAAGAAAGGACGCCAAACACGCATAGCGGCGTTGTGCCGCGAAGAGCGCACGATGATATTTTATGAATCGCCCTATCGTCTGGTAAAAACGCTTACACAACTGGCCGAAGTTTTCGGCGGGGAACGGCGTGCTTGCGTATCGCGCGAGTTGACAAAAATTCATGAGGAAAACCGGCGTGGAACCCTATCAGAGCTGATGGCTCATTACACGCAAACCGAACCCAAAGGTGAAATAGTCTTGATAGTAGCAGGCGCTCAATGAAACTGTTTCGTCATACGGTAAAAACCTTGTTGTCGTTTTCGCGGGGCGAGCGCATAGGCTTGGCCGTACTTGTTGTCTTAGTCGCATCCGTCTTGTTTTATCCTTTATTGAAGCCTGCTCCGGCAACGCCTGATTATGCCGCATTGACGGAATACATCCGCCGCATTGATAGCCTGAATAGGCAGGAGGGAACGATGGATGCGGAGAATAAACCATCACAACAACTGCTTGCCGGACACGGAAAATATACTGATAAGCGGAATGCCGAAGTCGCACTATTTTCATTCGACCCGAATGCCGCCGATTCGGTTACTTTTGTTCAATTGGGATTTTCGGCCAAGCAGGCATCGGCCATTATTCGCTATCGTGCAAGAGGCGCAAAGTTTCGCTCTCCGGACGATTTTGCGAAAGTATATGTGGTGGACGAAAAAATGTTTTCGCGCCTGAAACCATATATTGCAATTTCACTTGATAATACAGTAACTGCGGAAGCTTCTACGAAAAAGGAAGAGCCGGTAAAAATAACGAGCATTGTTGAATTGAATCTGGCCGACACTTCAACACTGAAGGCTGTACGCGGCATCGGTAGCTATTCTGCAAAAGCGATTGTAGAACTGCGCACGCGGCTGGGCGGTTTCACGCATCTGGAACAATTGCTGGAAATTCGCGGTATGAACGAAGAACGCTTACAATCGTTGCGCAATCAATTATCTGTTGACCAAAGCCTGGTGCGTAAAATCAACTTGAAAAACGCCGATGAGAAAACCTTGAAAGACCATCCGTACATTGGCGCATATGCCGCGCGTGGCATTTTATTGTTTCGTAAAAACAACGCCCGCTGCACGCTGGATGATTTGCTTGTTAATAACATCCTCCAAAAAACACAAGCTGAGAAATTGGCAGGCTATGTGGAAGAATAAAACCCGGCGGTCATTCTGGGAAAAGAATGAAATTTAATCCTTCACTTAAATAAATTTTCGTTGCGTATCAGCATAAGAATGGCCGAGTGGGGGACGATGTAGTAAATCTCTTCATTAAAACGAATTTCCCAACCGCTGTTTTGTAGAAATACCGCCAAATCACCTTCTTGTGATTGTAGCGGAACATATTTAACACTATCACGGGTTTCCTTCCACGGTTCGTCTATTTCGTTTATCGCCGGAATCGGATAGCCGGGGCCGGCTTTAATAACATATCCGCTTTTTATCGGTTCATTTTCCTGTACGGACGGCGGCAGTAATAAACCCGATTTTGTTTTCTCCTGTCCGGTACGCGGTTTAATAAGTACGCGGTCGCCTATCAGCAGCACGTCCTTTAACTGTTCGGTATCAATAGAAATAGTCATGTCGTAATATTTTTTTACAAAAATAAAAAAAATAATCATAGTAAATGTACGTGGAAAAACGTATATTTGTAACCTTATAAAATCCCGTTAGGGTTATTACTCATTAAATTTTATTGAACTATATGATGCCTTTAACCGCTCTTACAGCTATTTCTCCCATTGATGGACGCTACCGTGCGCAAACCGAGGTGTTTTCCGGTTATTTTTCGGAATATGCGCTTATACGTTACCGTGTGATGGTGGAAGTAGAATATTTTATAGCCTTGTGTGAAATACCCTTGCCGCAACTATCCGGCGTCGATAAATCATGTTACGCCGCATTGCGTGCTTTGTACGAAAATTTTACGCTGGAACAGGCGCAAGCCATTAAGGATATTGAGAAAACCACGAATCACGATGTAAAAGCAGTAGAATATTTTTTGAAAGAATCGTTTGAAAAATTGGATTTGCAAGCTTATCGCGAATTTATTCACTTCGGCTTGACCTCGCAAGATATTAATAACACGGCGGTACCATTGAGTTTGCGCGATGCTTTGTTAGATGTTTATTTGCCGATGGTGAATGACTTGACGGCGCGATTGAGTGATTTTGCACAGGACTGGAAAGAAGTGCCGATGCTGGCGCGTACGCACGGACAACCGGCGTCACCTACCCGTTTGGGAAAAGAAATGATGGTGTTTGTGGAGCGCTTGGAAGAACAAATCGACCAGTTGACACAAGTGCCTTATTCGGCAAAATTCGGAGGCGCTACCGGTAATTTCAACGCTCATGCTGCGGCTTATCCGGCGATTGATTGGGCGGCCTTTGCCGATAATTTTGTAGAGGATATTCTTGGTTTGTCACGCTCGCAGTACACCACGCAAATCGAACATTACGACAACTTGGCGGCATTGTTTGATGGGATGAAACGTATCCACACTATTTTGTTAGACTTGTGCCGCGATGTGTGGACCTATGTCTCGATGGAATATTTCAAACAAAAAATCAAAGTGGGCGAAGTAGGTTCTTCGGCTATGCCGCACAAAGTAAATCCGATTGATTTCGAAAATGCCGAAGGGAACTTGGGTATTGCTAATGCCCTTTGCGAACATCTGGCGGCGAAATTGCCCGTGTCGCGTTTACAACGCGATTTAACCGATTCTACCGTGTTGCGGAACGTAGGCATGCCTTTCGCGCATGGAATTTTAGCTGTAAAATCTATCTTGAAAGGCTTGGATAAACTCATCATTAATCCGGCGGCTATCGAGGCCGATTTGGAAGATAACTGGGCCGTGGTAGCCGAAGGTATTCAAACTATTTTGCGGCGCGAAGGTTATCCGAATCCTTACGAGGCGCTGAAAGCGCTGACTCGCACCAACGAAGCGATTACGAAAAAAAGCATGCAGAATTTCATACAAACATTACAGGTGAACGACAGGGTGAAAAAAGAATTGTTGGCATTGTCGCCGCAAACATACACGGGCATTTAATTTTTACGCATGATATGAAAAAAATAATTTTCTTCTCAGCCTTGTTTTTTCTCGTTAATGCAGCAACAGCACAGCATTTCGATGACTATTTTGAGACCAAACGCTTGCGGATTGATTTTGTGTTTGCCGGCAATGCAACAACACAGCACGTATATTATGCGGCTATGCACGAAGAACCCATCTGGGGCGGCACACGCGAACATTTAATAGCTCCTTTCAACTATGGGGAATACCAATTGAAAGTTTATGCGAAAAACGGGAAACTGATTTACACGCAAGGATTCAGTACGCTGTTTCAAGAATGGCGTACCACCGGGGAGGCAAAGAAAGTCGATAGGGCTTATCCTGTATCGTTGCATATTCCTTTCCCGAAAGACGAGATGAAAATAGAAATTCATGAACGGGAAAAGGCGACCGGAAAATTTGCGTGCTTATTCAACATGCAAGTTGACCCCCAAAGCAAACACATTACCCGCGATGCACCGAATAACTTTGCCGTAACGCAAATATTGAACAACGGGGAGCCTTCCGGAAAACTGGATTTAGTGTTTGTGGCCGAAGGTTACCGTGCCGGCGAAATGGAAAAATTCCGTGCCGATGCAAAACGTATGGCCGATAATTTATTCACATTTGAACCTTACACTTCTCGTAAAAACGATATAAATATTTGGGCGGTAGAATCGGTTTCGGCCGAGTCGGGGCCCGATTTTCCGCATAAAGACAGTTGGAAATCCACGGCTTTTGATGCTGCCTACTATACGTTTGACATCGATCGTTACTTGACCACCGGCGAGCAAACGAAAGTTGCTGAAGCTGTATGGAACACGCCGGCCGATGCGGTATTTATTTTGGTCAATTCATCACAATACGGTGGCGGCGGAATCTATAATTTTTATGGTATGGGAACGGTCGATAATGAACTCTCGGCAACCGTGTTTGTGCATGAATTCGGCCACTCGTTCGCCGGATTGGGCGATGAATACTATACCTCCGATGTGGCTTACGAAGATTTTTACAATTTGAAAGTAGAGCCCTGGGAACCGAATATCACTACCAACGTGAACTTTGAGAGCAAGTGGAAAAATATGATTAAGCCGGGAACGCCCGTTCCTACGGCGAATGAAGAAAAGTACGACGGTGTTGTAGGCCTGTTCGAAGGTGGCGGATACATGGCAAAAGGCATCTATCGGCCGGTTTATAATTGTTTTATGAAAAGTAATTCGGCGAAAGCCTTCTGTCCGGTATGCCAGAAAGCCATTAGCGACGCTTTAGATTATTATTGTAAATAAAATAAGAAATGTTGTTCTGGAAAAAACGTCGTTATCGATATTTGTTTTTTGACCTCGACCATACGTTATGGGATTTCAATACGAATGCGCGCGAAGCCATTTACGATGCGTTTCTTGGCTTTGGCTTTCAAGAATTGAAGATAGATTACAATGCTTTTTATGAAACCTATGTAAAGCACAATCATCGTTTGTGGGATGAATACGAAGCGGGAAATCTAAAGAAAGAAGTTTTACGTTCGCTTCGTTTTCATCTAACGTTTAAGGATTTTGGGATTAACGATTACACGTTGGCCGAACGTTTCGGCGAAGCCTATATAACGCTTTGTCCGAAAAAAACAGCGCTGTTTCCCGGCGTGATGGAATTGTTGGACTATTTGCAGCCGAACTATAGAATGGCCATTATTACCAACGGATTTGCCGAGGTGCAACAAGTGAAATTAGCAGCCTGCGGGCTTACGCCTTATTTTGAACGGGTGTTTGTCTCGGAATTGATTGGCTATCCCAAACCTCGTCCGGAAATTTTCCATGCGGCTGTTTCTGCTTTTCATGCTAAAAAGAAAGAATGCTTGATGATTGGCGATAATCCTGATAATGATATTGCAGGAGCGCGCGAATATGGTATCGATCAGGTATTTTTTAATCCCTGTAAAGCCCCGCATAAAATCATGACAACCTATGAAGTGGCCAGTATGGAAGAACTCCGAGGATTACTTTGAAGATCATAATTCTTTTCAGCTGAAAGATTCTTTTCGTGGGAGGTGTCATTCCAATTTTCTCGACTGTTAAATTAAGATAAAAGGCTGCTTTGTGAAATACAATGTCGGGTAATTTGTATTTACATTTGCTTCGTATTTGCTTATTACCTCCATGAAGCAGTTGAAACATAAAATCCACCGGATATCATTTGTACGTATTTTGCTCTCAAGTACCGGCGCCAAGCATGCAGAGTTGAAAATCCTATTCGGCTATGCCCTGTATGCCTTAGTGGGAACATTATTACTTTGCCTTCCTTTTTCTACAAAACATGAGCTCGGTTTAATCGATAATTTATTTAATGCCATGTCGGCGCTTTCAACCACCGGCTTGTCGCCCAGCGTGCTTGGCGGGGATTATACTTTTTTCGGACAATTAATGTTGTTGGGTTTAATTCAAATTGGAGGAGTAGGCTTCATGACGCTGAGTTCTTATATTCTCCTGGCCTCGTTTCATCATATTCATCTGACAAAGAAAAACCTTTTAGATATTACATTAAGCCGTCCGGTCGGTTTTTCGCTGAAAGAACTCATTCGAACAATTATTATTTTTACGGTTTTGGTAGAATTTATAGGAACGGTCGCTTTGGCGGGGTGTTTCTACCGGACTGGAGAAAACAATGTGCTGTGGCATGCTGTTTTTCATAGTGTATCTTCCTTTTGCACCGCCGGGTTCAGCACATTCCCTACCGGTTTGGAACCGTTTAAATTCAATACGAGCATTAACATCGTCGTTTCTGCTCTTTGTTACATGGGGGCCATTGGCTTTATTGTCGTGTTGGACATCTGGAAAAAGTTTACTGTACGAACACACAAGCTCACCTTTACTACTAAAATTATTTTGCTGGTAACTACCCTTATGGCGCTTTTCGGCACCGCTGTTCTTTATTTTACGGAAGCTTCGTTCCAACAATATACGCCTTGGAATCGTTTGTTGGTTTCTTCGTTTCACGCTATGACATCGATGACTACCGTGGGCTATAATACGGTGCCTATAGGAACATTATCGTCGGCAACGCTTATGACCATTGTGCTGCTGATGCTTATCGGGGCGTCGCCTTCGGGAACGGGCGGCGGGTTAAAATCGACAGCTATTCCGACTATTTTCGGATTATTGAAAAGCAAAATAAATAACCAGGAAAAAGTAACGGTGTTTGGCAATACTATTCCGAAAAATAGGGCAAATGCGGCTTTATCGGCTTTTATTTTATATGTGGTAACGGTTTTTGTGGGAACTTATGCCCTTTCTTTTACCGACTCGCACGATATGTTCCCCTTATTTTTTGAAGTAGCCTCTGCTTTAGGCACGGTGGGGTTAAGCACAGGCATTACTCCTGAAATAACCGGCGCCGGGAAAATCGTTTTAATAATAGTAATGATGATCGGGCGGGTTGGCGTGGTCACTTTCGGCGCCGTCTTCCTGCACCGCGCCGGAAAAGAATATACAGAAATGCAGTCGGAAACAGATATTGCAATCTGATTTAATTATCATTTCGCAGTTAGCGTATTCAACGAACTGAAGCCCACCAAACGGTCGTAGCGGTCGCGCGGAGAGCGGAAGTAAACAAAAATATTATAAGTGTTTTGTGTTTCGGCAAAACAATTTTCAATATCGTCTATCATGATTTTTCCGTCTTCGCTCACTAATAAATAGCGATAATTGTAATAGCCTTGTTTGAGCGGTACATTTAATTCGTAAGTGCCGCGCTCGGCATTATATTCCATGCGGAAACGCGGGTCGAGCGTGTTGTTGCTCAACTCGCCGAACACATACACATTCGCGTCGTCATACGAAACAGGTGCGGTTAGCGTGAAAATAGTCATCACGTATTCCGCCTCCAGTTGGCGGCTCTGTGTGCGGTAGGCATCAATGCGGAACTGCCCGTCGAGGTCGTTTTGAAACGTATATACTTTGCCGGTTCGGCGGCTGTCGGTCGCCAATTGCGCATAATAAAACCCGTCTTCGTCCATGCGGACACGCGTTATGCCCATCGCCCCGAATTCCAACGTACGGGTGTCGAACGTGCGGTATTCGTTCACGCCGTTGTACCACAAGCGGTCGGCTTGTGTATAGTCGGTAGCCGATTGGTCGATAAACGCCGGTTCCGGATTTTTTACATCCGGGATACGATAACCGTTTTGCTCTACACGCACTTTTAATTCCGTAAAAGCATTGCGTACGTCCAAGCCCGGATGTTGGACCGCAAATTCCAATTGTTGTTGGCAGGTGGCCCCGGTTCTTACCGGCGGGCGGACATTCGCAGTGATTTTCGCCCGTGGCTCCAATATCGAGAAACCTCTTACAAATAGCGGCTTGGAAGGGTCGCTCTCATATACTTTCAATAAATAATTTCCCGAAATTTTCAGTTGCACATCGCGGTTGGGAATCGTGAGTTCGTAGTGCGCATATTGAGAGCGTGCAATGCGCGATAGTTGGTAGGCCGGCAGCGGATTTTGCGCAAAGCCGTTCATAAAATCAGCGATGTAGAGATGGTCTTCTTCCCAGTCGGCATTGCAATGCACAATGGTGTAGTAGAGCGCTCCGCGCGCTTCGGCTAAATCATCGAACCACAACGTGAGTTCGCCGGGTTTTCCCAACTCCAACAGTGGAATCGACTGTTCGTTGTCGCCTTTAAAAAGTTGAATGCTGCCGATGTTCACATCGTAGCACACGTCTTTCCAATATAATTTTTTATTGAGATTGTTTTTTTCTTGCTGGGCAAAAACAGGAGTGATGCACAGATATGCAAGAAGGAAAGCCGTATAGTAGAGACTACGTTTCATTTTGGTAGCCTCAACAGGACTCGAACCTGTATTTAAAGTTTAGGAAACTTCCGTTCTATCCCTTGAACTATGAGGCCAGTTTTTATGAACGATGAACGATGAATGTTTTCAAAAAACTCATCGCTCATCGTTTATAGTTCATCGTTATTAATACGCCCACTTGTAATACAAAGCGCCCCATGTGAAACCGGCTCCGAAAGCTGCTAAAATCAACTTATCGCCTTTCTTGAAATTCTTTTCGTTGTCCCAAAGCACTAAGGGGATGGAAACGGCGGAAGTATTTCCGTATTTGGCAATGTTGATAAGCACTTTTTCCTCGGGCAATCCCATGCGGTTTCCCGTAGCGCTGATGATACGCAGGTTGGCCTGGTGCGGAATCAAATAAGCGATATCGTCGGCTTTCAAGTGATGGCGTTCCATCATTTCGGCAGATACATCGGCCATGCCTGTTACGGCATATTTGAATACGGTGGTTCCGTCTTGGTGTATGAAATGTTCGCGGTTGCGCACCGTTTCTTCACTTGGCGGATAGCACGAACCACCGGCTTTTTGATATAAATAACGGCGGCCAATACCATCTACATGCAGAATCTCATCTACCAATCCGAAGCCATCTGTATTTGGCTCTATCATCACGGCTACGGCAGCATCGCCAAAAAGCGGGCAGGTAGCGCGGTCGGTATAATCGGTAATAGACGACATTTTTTCAGCCGCTACCAAAATAATCTTTTTGTATTTGCCCGATTCGATAAATCTTGCAACGGTTGCATAAGAAAATAAGAACCCCGAACAGCCGGCGTTAATATCGAAACCCCATGCATTTTTAATCCCCACTTTGTCGCAAATAATGTTAGACGTGGCCGGGAATAACATATCCGGTGTAACAGTGCAGCAAAGTAACATATCTATTTCGTCAGGCTTGGTATTCGTTTTACGTAGCAGTTCTTCCACTGCTTTTGCGCCCATCTCGGATGAACCGAGTCCTTCGCCTTTAAGGATATGGCGTTCTTTGATACCCGTGCGAGAAGTTATCCACTCGTCCGACGTTTCCACCATGCGGCTCAATTCATCGTTGGTCAAAATATATTCCGGAACATATCCGGCAACTCCTGTAATAGCCGCGGTTATTTTATTCATTGTGTAATGCCTCCATAAATTTATCAATCAGCCCGACCTCAATGGCGTGCTCCGTTTGTAAAATCATATTTTCAATAGCCTTGGGCGTCGATGCGCCGTGGCCTATTACGATCGGTGCGTTGACACCTAATATCGGCGTGCCTCCGTAAATTTCGTAATTGAACCGGTTGAAAAAATCGTTATCGATGTTTTGTGTTTTGGCCAGCCGGTACATGGCTTCGGCCTGTTTAAGCACAATGTTTCCCACAAATCCGTCCGTCACCACTACATCGGCAATTTTTCCGGAGTAAAGTTGGTGCGCCTCGATATTTCCCACGAAATGAAATTCGGTGGAATCGGTCATGAGCTTGTAGGCTTCTTTGGTAAGCAGGTTTCCTTTTTCTTCTTCGGAGCCAATATTGAGCAGCGCGATGCGCGGCTGTTCTATGCCCATGACGTATTTTGCGTAGATAGAGCCCAGCAATCCGTATTGATAGAGTACATCGGGTTTGCAATCGGCATTGAGGCCTACGTCTAAAAGCAGGCCGGTTTTTCCGCTGAGCAACGGATATTCGCTGGAAATAGCGGGGCGTATGATACCGGGAATCGCTTTCACGGTGTACATGGCGCCAACCAGCATGGCTCCGGTGTTTCCGGCGCTTGCAAAACCATCGATTTTTAGTTTTGACAGCGCTCCGAATCCAACCGTGATACTGGAATCGGGTTTTTGTTGAAACGCTTTGGCCGGATGGTCGCACATTTCTATCACCTGTGTGGTGTGTACAATGTCGAACTTCGCGGCATCGAATCCAACTTGTGTGCATTCGTCGGTAATCCGCTCGCGGTCGCCGAAAAGAATTAAGCGCGATTTCGGTTTAATACGGTCAATCGCAGCAATGGCGCCTAATACCACGTTTTTAGGAGCGAAATCGCCCCCCATTGCATCAATTCCTATTCGTATCATAGGAAAAAAGTTTTAATTAAACACTTGCTTTGTCAATTACCAAACGTCCGCGGTAGAAGCCGCATTCGGGGCATACGCGGTGGTACAGTACTGCGGCGCCACAGTTCGAGCAATTCGAAAGTGTCGGTAATTCAAGATTGTCGTGTGTCCTACGTTTGTTCCGGCGTTGTTTTGAAATTTTGTGTTTCGGATGTGCCATATTCTAATAATTTTATTTTTTGATAATTCTAATTTATTCGTAAAGATGCTAATTTCTCCATCATTTCTTGGTTGCATTCTCCGTTGGGATGAACGCGCTGCAAAGGTAAACTTAAAATGATAGTATCAAAGAAATATTGCGCTAATTCTATTTCGTTTTTAACGGGGTTTACGTATATAATCCCTTCATCCTCATTCAAATCCTCTTCTTCTTGTGAGGCGTATTTAACAATAGCCTCCGACTGATTGTCCACCTGAAGCTCTAATTCATCCAAACAACGGTCGCATTCCACCGTGACCGAACCTTTGATGTGTGCCTGCAATGCTGTGATTGCAGGCGTTTTATTGATAGTTACGAAGGCTGTCAAACGGCCTTTTTCTACTTCCGAACCTTCGAAAAGTGAGAAAAAGTCATGGTCGATGTCAAACGTGAAATCATGTTTCCCGGTTGATAACCCTTTTATTTCAATGTAATATTTAGATGCAGGTTGAACCATTCAAAATGACTAAAATAGCCTACAAAGATACGGTAATTTATGGAAAATACCAAAAGGGCTTTTTAAATTATTGATTTTTAATTTAAAGGAGGTATTTCCCGTTGGTCATTCTGAGCAAAGCGAAGAATCTATAATGATAGAAAATATTAAAAACCCAGATTCTTCGTTTTGCTCAGAATGACAAAATACCTTATCCATTTAATGCACTTGTACCTTAGACCATACATTGCAATGACGGCCTTTTTCACCCTTTCACCCTTGAACCTTTTACCCTTTCTTCCGTTTCCGGTCGGTTTCGTTCAATAAAATTTTTCGCAAGCGCATGAAATGCGGCGTTACTTCCACATATTCGTCTTCTTGTATATATTCCAAGGCTTCTTCCAAACTGAAAATAATGGGCGGTGCAATAGCCATTTTTTCATCGGAACCGGCTGCCCTGACATTGGAGAGTTTTTTTGTTTTGCAAAGATTCACTACGATATCGTCGGCACGGGTGTTTTCGCCCACTACTTGGCCTTCGTAAATTTCGTCGCCCGGCGGCACAAAGAATTTTCCGCGGTCTTGCAACTTATCAATGGCATAGGCAATAGCTGTGCCTGTTTCAGCAGAAACTAAAGAGCCGTTGATGCGCATTTCTATTTCGCCTTTGTAAGGTTCGAATCCTTTGAAACGGTGGGCTACTACGGCTTCTCCTTGGGTGGCGGTTAATAAATTACTGCGCAATCCGATTAAGCCGCGTGCCGGAATGTCGAAATCCAAGTGCATGCGCTCGCCGCGGTGCTCCATGTGCAGCAACACGCCTTTGCGACGGGTGGCCATCTCAATGGCTTTGCCGGCCATTTCTTCGGGCAGGTCGATGGTAAGGTGTTCTACCGGTTCGCAGCGCACGCCGTTGATGTTTTTATCGATTACTTTCGGCTGTCCTACTTGCAGCTCATAGCCTTCACGGCGCATGGTTTCAATCAGCACGCTTAAGTGTAACACGCCACGGCCAAAAACAACAAACGAGTCGGCCGTTTGGCCTTCTTTTACACGCAAGGCAAGATTTTTTTCCAACTCACGTTCCAAACGTTCTTTCAGGTGGCGTGAAGTCACAAACTTTCCGTCGCGGCCAAAGAACGGCGAGTCGTTAATGGTAAACAACATGCTCATTGTAGGTTCGTCCACGGCGATGGGTGGCAATTGTTCGGGATTTTCGTAATCGGCAATGGTGTCGCCGATTTCAAAACCATCGATGCCGACCAATGCACAAATATCGCCGCAGAGCACTTCGTCGCGCTTGCTTTTTCCCATGCCTTCGAAAGTCATCAGGTCTTTGATTTTTGTTTTTTCCACTGCGCCGTCGCGTTTCACGAGCGACACATTCATGCCCGAGCGCAGCGAACCGCGCGTGATGCGGCCAATGGCAATGCGCCCCACATAAGGAGAATATTCCAGCGAAGTAATCAGCATTTGCGGTGTCCCTTCTACTATGGGAGGTTCCGGCACCTCGTCGAGAATCAAGTCGAGCAGGGGAGTGATGTCGGTGGTCGGCGTGTGCCAGTCGAGCGACATCCAGCCTTGTTTGGCGCTGCCGTAAACGGTTTTGAAATCGAGCTGCGCTTCAGTCGCGTTAAGGCTGAACATTAAATCGAACACTTGTTCGTTCACTTCGTCGGGGCGGCAATTGGGTTTATCGACTTTATTAATAACCACTACCGGTTTTTTGCCCAACGCCAATGCTTTTTGGAGGACAAAGCGTGTTTGCGGCATGGTGCCTTCGAATGCATCGACCAGCAGCAGCACGCCGTCGGCCATGTTCAATACGCGTTCCACCTCGCCGCCGAAGTCGGCATGGCCCGGCGTGTCGATAATGTTTATTTTGTAACCTTTGTAGGGAACCGAAACGTTTTTTGCCAGAATGGTAATGCCGCGTTCGCGCTCCAAGTCGTTGTTATCTAAAAATAATTCTTCGTGTTTTTCGTTTTCACGGAACAGTTTTCCCTGTATAATCAT
>JAVBOD010000109.1:0-24893 GCA_031551045.1 Bacteroidales bacterium | reverse complement strand
GGAAAGGATTGGAGAATATCGACAAGGCTTATTCATTGACAAGTTTAGTCCTTCTGAAACTTCCGGACATAAATCTCAAGCGGCTTTCCGGATTGGAAAAGTTGAGAATACTGCATATTTACAGTTCTAAAATACAGACTTTGGAAGGAATAGAGAAACTTCCGATAGAAGAGATGTTTTTGGCGAGAAATAACTTTTTAGAGGACATACGAGCTATCAGCGAATTGAAAACGCTGAAGGAGTTGGATATCGAGAAGTGTAGGAAAATACAAAATTATCCGCTGATAAATGAACTTAGAAATAGGCCGGACTTGCAAATTAACGTACTCTGACGGAAAATAATACGAGTGAAATATGGAAAATAAATTCCTTGCAAAATACGAGAATGAAATAAACGAGGTTATCAACCCGCTTCGCCGTAATTGGAGAGATTTTGCTGAAAGCGAGTTGGAAACCATTATCCGGAAATTCGGCAATATATGCAGGGACGAAACCTCCAAGTTTAGGAAAGAAATACTCTCGGACACTGCCCTTGCCGAAACTTTATTGGAAATCGGCAATTCCTATAGTGACAACAACAAGGTGCTGATAGAAATAGTTTCTTCCATTGACAATATGCACCGCAGGTATGGCCTGGAAATTACGGATAATATCTTCCGGTTTCTTATCAGGCAAACCAAAAACAGAAAAGTGAATTTTTATGTTTCCATCTTTATTACAAAACTTCCGCAATTTGGCACTTACGAGCATAAATGGGAATACATCCTATCAATCCCCGATATTGCCCCGAAGGATAAATCGAGAAACACGTTTTACCATGTAATAAATGATAACATCAATGGTATCCCCGAAGAACTGAAGGCGGATGTCATAAAAGTATTTGAAAACTACATGGAAAAACCGAACCTGCACCAACATACCGTAGCGCAGTATTCGGCAGTTATTCAAAAGTTAAAAGAGAAATAGAGTAATTTAAAGTTAATTGATAAAGCCATGACAAAGGATTTGGAAGAGCATTTCAAAAGGTATCAAAAACAGCTTGGTAAAGCAAGGGAAAGCAAAACGAGTTACATGAACAATACCAAATGGTTCAAGTTTTTCTCTGCGGTGCGGCAGGCCGATATTTTCATGCCCCAATCGCAACTGAAATTCTTGCTGTCGGATGAAGCACATCCGTTCGACTTTGAGATAGAGTTTAACGAAACGGGTAAACTCGACGGAGCGGATGGCGGGCCTTTTTACTTCAATGAAATAGAGTGGATTCTTATTCCGGCAGTTCAGGAATACGAGCGATTTAATCGTGACGAAAAGCTGCAATCTTCCTTCAAAACAGCAGACCTGCCCGCTGTCGTAGATATACTGCAAAAATTGGGGAAGTACGAATTTGAAATGGACGAAAACGGATTGAAAATATACGGATATAAATGAAACAATTTCAACTCTGAAAGAGCGGATGAATAAAAATAAACTTACATGGATAATCCTTGCTGGCACAGTTCTTTGCGCTGTATCTTGCAGCATATTGCACATGAAAACCTATACGCTGGCGAATGGCCGCAGCCGCGTTCCCGCCGACAACAGCGTATATGCCAACAAATCGAAATTTGACCAAAGCCTGCTGGACATCATCGACACCGACGCCATTTACGAAGAATACAACACTCACTACAAAACTCTTAGCAGGCTGGATACGAACGTCGAAACCGTTACCTACGGTTGCTACCGTTTCTATCCCGACGGCTGTTTGAATTTCTTTACGCTGAACAGGAATGAAGTGATAACCGCACAGGATTTCGACCCGTCTTATCGCGGCTATCGTGGCGTGTATTATCTAGAAAGCAGGAAAATTCGCCGCGATTTATTTGCCGAAATCAACCAGCAGCGAGACATCGGGAAACTCATGGCTACGCTCGAATTTCGCGGCGACACTCTTTTCCTGCAAAGCGACAAAACATCCATCGACCGCAATCCGCAGGTACGGATTTATATCAAACGAAAACTCCCTGAAGACTATTTGAATTTTACGGCGGATTGGTAAAACGAAATTTTCTTACCTGAATATAAAAATAAACGCACTGAAATTCAGCGCGTTTGTTTTTATATTTTGTGATCCCGCTGGGATTCGAACCCAGGACCCCAACATTAAAAGTGTTGTGCTCTACCAGCTGAGCTACGGAATCGAAATAAAACAGCCCGTTTATTTTGAAAACGGGCTGCAAAGGTAGTTATTTATTTTTTTCCTGCAAGTTTTTACCGAAAAATATTTTTAACAAGTAACGGAAGCCCTCTGTTCACGAAAGTTACAAGATGTATAATAATACAAGTAATGCAAATAATATCGCCCATAAAGAACGTACTCCCAACTTTTTTCAAATGTAAGAAATCACTATTTCAATCTCTACTCTTATCTTATTATTCTTATATGCTTCCAAGCCATTATATTCTCAAAAACATCGGCACATAATTCATAGTAAAAAATTGGAGGTATTCTAAAAAGCATGCTGCAGCAATACTATGACAATAAGAGCAAAAGCGATTATTTTAAAAAATTCATCCGATAAAACCCGTCCTTGCCTTTTGAATAATTTATTGTATCTTTGCGCCGCTTTCAAAAGCACGAATTAATATGCCTGACGGTTAAGTTTAACAAGCCACTTCGGTTGGCACAAACACTAAAGCTCTATGATGCCGGTAAAAATATCCGCCGTGTCGTACCTCAATACAGTGCCCCTTCTTCACGGATTGAAACATTCTTCCGTGAGAAACAGTATTCAGTTGACATTAGTGCCGCCCGCCGAATGTGCCCGCAACCTCGAAACCGGAAAATCCGACATTGCTTTGATTCCTGTGGCAGCCTTGCCGGGCATTCCTCATTATGAATTTATAGGCGATTATTGCATTGGCGCTACAGGCCCGGTTCGTACTGTTATATTATTATCGAACTTACCTTTGGAAGAAATCACTCATGTTTATTTAGATACCGAATCACGCACATCAGTGATGCTTGTGCAAGTATTGGCCAAGCATTTTTGGAAAATTACCCCTACATTTAAGACATTGACCCCGGAAGTATTAGCCCAAGGCGAAGCTTGTGTGTTGATTGGCGATAAAGTATTTTCTTATGAAAATAACTTTGCCTACCGCTATGATTTGGCCGAAGCATGGATTAAATTCAGCCGGAAACCCTTTGTATTTGCCGCTTGGGCCAGTACTACCCGCCTACCCGAATCTTTTGTACATGATTTCAATGAGGCCCTGCATTATGGGACTACACACATTCCGCAAGCGATTGAGGCCGAGGCGCGGCAGTTCGATTACGAAATGTCGTTACATTATCTCACACATAATATAAACTATTCCTTCGATGCCGCCAAGCGCGCCGGCATGGTAGAGTTTTGGAACCTCGCACTGGAAGAAGTGAAGTCGAAAGTCCGAAGTTGGTAATATCAGCATTTACAATAAACTGATTTATCAACCTCGAAAAAACTTCACTATGATTAATATTTACTATAAAGAAAAAGGACACATCATCTGCGCCACCCGGCTGGAACTGCTCGAAGAATTAGGCTATGACGATATTCTTTGGATTGACCTCAACACCCCGGAAGGAAACGAAAAACGAAATGTAGAAACATTTTTAGGAACCAATCTGCAAACACTTGCCAAAGCGGAAGAAATTGAGAGTTCATCGCGTTATTCCGAGGCGGAAGGTGTTATTTACACGAACACCAATTTTCTTATTCCAAGCCCGGAGACCTTCCTTGAAGAAACGGTTTCGTTTATTTTGGCAGAAGGTATTTTAGTCACGGTACACAATTCGCCGCTCCGTAGTTTTCAAGATATCGAACGGCGGCTGCTGGCCAGCCACCGCACTTATCCCACAGGTTATCACTTGATGATAGCCATTCTGGAAAACCGGATAGACCTCGATGCCGATATCATTGAAATTTTAGCCAAAGAAATTGCACAGTTAGGTAAACGTATCGGCTTAGGCGCCAAAGTGGACGAGGAAGTGCTGTTGGAAATAAACCAACTGCAGGAAAACACGATGACCATACGCGAGAATATTACCGACAAACAGCGTATCATTTCCAGCATTTTGAAAAGCGATAAATTTCCACGCGACATTTATCCGAAATTGAATGTTTTAGTAAAAGACGTCGGATCGCTGATTAACCATACCGATTTCAGTTTCGAGCGGTTGGAGTATTTACAAAACACGATTCTCGGTCTTATCAATTTAGACCAGAATAAAATCATCAAAATATTTACTGTCGTTACAGTATTCTTTATGCCGCCGACATTAGTTGCCAGCATGTACGGGATGAATCTGTTTTTACCATTAGCCGGCGGCGGCTGGGATTTAATCATTGCCATCAGCCTGATGTTAATGTCCGTATTCCTTACCTTCCTTTATTTCAAAAGCAAGCGGGTGTTATGATGAAATAGATTTGTCAAATTTTTGAAGTTTGTCAAATCTACATTACAACCCCAGTTCCTTTGCTTTTTCCTGCATCAGGCGGAAAGCGGCTTCATAATCATTTGGGATAATTCCATCGAGGATGGCATCTTTAATATATTCTTTGATAATGCCAACTTGACGGCAAGGCGGCAAATGATAGGTTTCCATAATCAATTCGCCGGAGATAGGCGGCTGGAAATTGCGAATGGCATCTTTTTCTTCTACCTCCACGAGTTTTTCGCGCACAATCTGGAAATTCCGCAAATGACGCTTCACCGTTTGTTCGTTTTTCGACGTGATATCGGCTTCGCAAAGTAACATCAGGTCGTCAATGTCGTCACCCGCATCAAAAAGCAGGCGGCGCACCGCGGCATCGGTCACCTCCTCCTGCGAGAGCACAATGGGGCGCAAATGCAACAATACGAGTTTCTGCACGTATTTCATTTTTTCATTCAAGGGTAATTTCAGGTGCTTGAAAATGGCCGGAACCATTTTAGCGCCTTGAAATTCATGCCCGTGAAAAGTCCAACCCAACGCTTCGTCATAGCGTTTAGTAGAGGGTTTCGCAATATCGTGCAACAACGCTGCCCAACGCAGCCAAAGGTTGTCGCTCTTGACGGCCACATTATCGAGCACTTGCAAGGTGTGGAAAAAGTTATCCTTGTGTCCACGACCTTCCATAGTTTCCACACCTTTTAACCGGTGCAATTGCGGAAAAATAATTTCCAACAACTGTACTTCTTCCAATAGCCGAAATCCGGCAGAGGGTTTGGTCGATCGCATTATTTTATTCAACTCGTCTGCAATACGCTCCATGGAAACAATGCCGATACGCTGCCGGTTGCGGCGAATAGAATCCAGCGATTCCGGCACAATGGTAAAGCCCAATTGCGTAGCAAAACGAATGGCGCGTATCATTCGCAACGGGTCGTCGCTGTAAGTAATATCCGGATCGAGCGGCGTGCGAATCAATCCGTTTTGCAAGTCGCACACACCATTAAAAGGATCTACCAGATTTCCATAATCTTCTTTTTGCAAACTAAAAGCCAGCGCATTTATCGTAAAATCGCGGCGTTGCTGGTCGTCTTCCAACGTGCCGTCTTCCACAATCGGTTTGCGCGATTCGCGGCGGTACGATTCTTTTCGCGCACCCACAAATTCAATTTCCATACCCTCGCAATGCAGCATGGCCGTGCCGAAATTTTTAAATACCGTCACCGGTTCACGCAGTTGCTTCCCCACTTTCTCGGCCAATGCAATACCGCTGCCTTCCACCACAATGTCGATATCTTTGGAAGGGCGCTGCAAAAAACAATCGCGCACATAGCCGCCAATGACAAAAGCCCGTGTGCCTTCGCGCCCGGCAATATCCGATACGATAGAAAATATTTTATGTTGCAAAAATTCCATTTGTCTCTTTAGATTTTTGATATTGGATGCCGGATAGCGGCGCGGCGCTCGCAATAACGGCGTTTTTCCTTGTTCCTTTTTACCAATTTACTGTTCCAATTTTACAGATTCTTCACTTCGCCTGCCCGAAAGAACGTTTTCGTTCAGGCGGGCTCAGCATGACAAAATGCACAAATATGACGCGATTCGCGCCACCTGCCCGAATGAACGCATTCGTTCAGGCGGGTTCATCATTCATAACTCATCGTTTGTTACGGGTTATACCTTGATTCTTTTAAGATTAGTTGAGCATTTTTCTCTTCCATCAATGCGGGAAGTGTCATATCTTTCTTACGTTTCATATAGTTCGACACAATGCGGTACGCTATCCAGTTAGCGGCTTTTCCGGGAGCGGCCGATGAAAATTCCGCCGTGGAAGGAGCGTCTGCCGTCAACTTTTGAATAACGAACTGGCTGGTCGTGTACAACATTTTCTGCATAATCATAGTTTCCCACATTTTCGGCTCATTCTCTACACAAAATTCATATTGCGCTTTTGTAAATCCCATTAGCAAACTATCGGGTTCTTCCGGGAAACATTGCTTCAGGGCATATAGTATTTTCCCTTCATGAATCATAGTGTTCAACAATGTATTATCGCTATTCATAGCCAACACATATTCACTGGAAATCCAAGATTGCACGGCCATGATGGCAATTCTTTCGGGGCGCATAAGCTGCTGAAGATAACGTTGGAATCCCAATTGCGAATATAATTCATAGCCCTCTCCTAAAAAGCGGTCTAAGCCAATGCCGACAGTACTATCGGCAAGAACAATGGCTTCATTGAACCCTGCAATATACGCTACTATTTCAGGAATTTTCATCTCCGGAAAATAATAAGCAACACGCCTAAAAGCATCCGTAAACCGGATGTTCATTTTTTTCTCGTCCGGAAATGTGGCATTCACAGCAGCGTATGCTTTTTTTACAATATCGTGTTGCAGGAAATTTTGCAGCATATCGAAATAAAGCGGATTTTCGCTATGCCCAATGTTAATAATAGAAGTATTAAATAGCTCGAAAAAAGAACCATAGCGTTCGCGCACAGCAACGATATTTTCCGGGGAAAGCGTTTGCAAATCTTTATCGAGACGTTTTACAGTTATTTCCAAATCAACATTTTCAATCACTTTTTTCTCTCCGGAACGACAAGCGACAAACAACGGGAGGAGACATAACAGGATGTATTTTTTCATAACGAATCATAATTTTTTAAAACAAATCTTAATTTGTGTTTATTGCAATCGCTGTGTAGCTAATGTAATCATACTTCCTTGCGAAGATACATGAAATCTATAAATATCACAAAAAAAGCCCGAAAATATTCTATTATGCAAAAACAAAAGAAATATATTTAAATTATTAAAATTAAGAAGATTAAATATTTTAGAGATTTGGAATAGGTTTTGCATAACGACTGAATAACATTTAAATGGAAAAAAGATAAACTTAAAAAAGTAAAAAATTATGAAAAAGAAATCATTTCAAATGTTAGGAGCTTTAATGCTTGCAACATTATTTTCAGCGTCGTGTACTTATGATTATTCAGACGCTGAAGAAGCCGAAGACCAACTGATTGCTATTACTCAGTATGATCAGAATGCAAATTTCAAGAACTATCAAACGTATGTAATGCCGGATACGGTGTATGTGCTAAAAAGCAGTGGCAGCGGAACAATGATTATCCGTGAACCCAAAACGGGAGCAACTGCCCAGCAGATTCTTGACAAAATTGCAAGCAACATGGGAAGCTATGGCTATGAAAAAGTAGAAACGGGTGGCGATTTAGTGCTCAACGTTACAGCTTGGGAAACGGATTACACAACGATTTATGCCGGTGGCTGGTGGGATTATTACTACGACTGGTGGTATTGGGGATACTGGGGATATGGCCCTTACTATCCGTATTATCCGTATCCTTACTATCCTTATTCGGTAGTGACTACGTACTCGGCTGGCACGGTAATGATAGACATGGTAGATATGCTTAATGCCGATCAACAAACCAACAGAGCACCTATCGTATGGACAGCCTTTGTTCGCGGCTTAGTGACCGGCGACCACACGGTGGCCGAAGTAGGTCAGGCTATTGACGAGTGTTTTGCTCAATCTCCTTATTTAAATGTGAAGTAATGCAAACACCGGACAATAAATCAGAAGTATAATCATTAAAAAACGAACAATCATGAAAAAAATATTTACCATATTAGCTTTATCACTCCTATCGTTGGGAGCGCTGCAAGCTCAAACAAAGCAATATTATACCGTGGGTTGGAATATTAATGTCCCCCTGGGAGACTTCGGGAATTTTATCTCCGCTACCAGCCTCCGTGGTGGATTCTTCAACGCTCAGGTTTTTCTGAACGACAATGTTGCAGTAGGCGGCAATGTATCGTGGAACGGCTATTACGAAAAAATAGACCGGCAAACATACCACATTGAGCCAAACACCGACATAACGGCAAATGCATACCACTACGTTTACTCCACGCCGATAACCATTAACGGGTTTTATCACTTCATGCCTCATGGTATTATTCAACCGTATGCAGGTTTAGGCATTGGTACCCACTATATGAACCAACATATAATTGTACAAGATACAGAAGTATGGGACGAACAATGGGGTTTCTTAATCAGTCCGGGAATAGGAGCTTTTATTCCTCTCGGCGATGCTCCGGTAGCTATCAACTTGTCGTTAAATTACAACTTTAGCACCAACTCGTTCAGCTCATTCACACAAGATTTTGACAATTTCCAAGCCTTAACGGTGGGAGTTGGCTTCAGCTGGCTGATTCAATAATGCTACTCAAGAAGTAATACATATCTCATAATAATCAAAAAAAATCCCGTCTTTGCAAAGGCGGGATTTTTTGATACATCTGTTTTTCATTATATTTGTAAGATAAAGTTTGGATAAGTTTATTAAGTAAACGATGTTATGAATATATTAGAAAAATTTCTCCGCTACGTAGCTATCGACACCGAAGCGGACCCCGGCTCGCGCACTGTTCCCAGCACCAGTAAACAAATGAAATTATCCGAGTTGCTGGTAAATGAATTATATGCCATGGGAATCGCCGACGCTACGCTGGACAAACATGGCTATGTAATGGCGACGATTCCCGCTACCGTTCCCCAAAAAACACCGGTAATCGGTTTCATTGCGCATGTCGATACGTCGCCCGATATGAGCGGAGCCAATGTAAAACCGAATATTATCAGAGAATACGACGGAAAAGATATTCTGCTGAATAAAGAAAAAAACATTGTGCTGCAGATAAGCGAATTTCCGGAACTGGCCGGCTACAAAGGGCAAACCATTATCACTACCGACGGAACAACATTGCTGGGCGCCGACGATAAAGCCGGTATCGCTATCATCATGGAAGCAGCCGAGTACCTGATGCAACATCCCGAAATTCCGCATGGCGACATTCGTATCGGCTTTACTCGCGATGAAGAAATTGGACGCGGCGTGGACGAATTCGATGTGCAACGCTTCGGCGCCAAGTATGCATACACATTCGACGGCGGTGGTATCGGCGAACTGGAATATGAAAATTTTAATGCCGCATCGGTAAACATTACTATTCAAGGCAATAATATTCATCCGGGGTATGCCAAAGATAAAATGATAAACGCGATGTTGGTAGGGATGGAGTTGCATGCCATGTTGCCGGCCGATGAACGCCCTGAATTTACAGAAGGCTACGAAGGTTTTTTTCATCTGAATAATTTTAACGGGACCGTGGAACATGTTTCCATGCAATACATTATCCGCGACCACGACAGTAAAAAATTTGCCGCGAAAAAATCGAATATGGAACTGTGTGTAAATGCCGTCAATCAACGTTATGGAAACATTGTGAAGTTGGAAATGGAAGACCAGTATTACAACATGCGATCGGAAATCGAAGCGCATTTCGAAGTGGTGGAGAAAGCGATAGCGGCCATGAAGAAATCAGGAGTAGAACCGGCAATCCGTCCTATTCGCGGCGGCACCGACGGTGCGCGGCTTTCGTTCATGGGGCTTCCATGCCCGAATCTTTTTGCCGGCGGACATAATTTCCATGGCAAATATGAATACGTGCCTTTGGAAAGCATGGAAAAAGCAGTAGCGGTAATGATCAATTTGGTGCAACTGTATGTGTAAAAATACTTGTTGTTCTTCGCATTGCATCGAATGACAACAGCCGTAAGCAAAATAAATAAAAACCTATGACCAACCTCGGAGAACAATTGCGGCAGGTGCCTTTCGTCAGGCTGACAATAGCTTTATTGGCCGGCATATGGTGGCAATCGAGTTTTCTGCAACTACCTTTCCATACGCTGCCGCTGGCCTTCATTTTTCTATCGACTTATTTTTTGTTATTAGCGTTGCCAGTTGCTAAAAAATATAACCGGCAATGGATGACGGGTTGCTGTGCGTTGCTTTTTCTATTTTTTACCGGCACCACCTTGATACAACAGCAAACCACGGCAAGCAGCTTACCGATGCAGGAACTCGTTACACTCTACGCCGAAATCAGCGATGCGCCGGTAGAGAACGAACGTTCTATCAAATTGCTGGCAACCGTGGAAGCGTATGCCGACAGCAACGCCGTACAACATGCCGTGCACGAAAAAATATTTTTGTATGTGGCGCCCGACAGCAACTTCGCATTGCCCGAAGCCGGTACACATATCATTGTCAGCACAAGACTGTCGCCCATTCCGCCGCCGCAAAATCCGGCAGAGTTCGATTATAAAAACTATTTAGCCGGCAAGCAAATTTTTGCATCGGCATTCATACATTCCAACGAATGCCAAATAGACCATACGCGCAGCACATGGAGTAAAATTCGTTACTTTCCTTTAAAAGTGCAGCAAAAAGCGTTGCGAACATTCGAACAAAGCACGGTAAGCGGCGACGAATACGCTGTGCTGGCCGCACTCACACTGGGAAATAAGCAATTGCTGAACGACGATTTACGTACGGCCTATTCTTCGGCAGGCGTCATGCACTTGCTCGCCGTTTCGGGCTTGCATGTGGGAATTATCATGGCCGTGCTCGGTTTTATGTTCTCTTTCCTTGGAAAAAAACGGAATGGGAAAATCTTCAAAAACGCACTCATCATTTTTTGTTTATGGTTTTATGCCGCCATCGTTGGCTTTTCGCCGTCGGTCACACGCGCCACGGTAATGTTCACTTTTGTACTGTTGGGACAAATGAGCCAGCGGCGCATCAGCATCTATAATTCACTGGCCGCTTCAGCATTTTTCCTGTGCATTATCAACCCCTTGCTGCTGTTCGATATCGGCTTTCAACTTTCATACGGTGCGGTGTTGTCTATTGTTTATTTTCAACCGCCGTTGCAACGATTGTGGTATATAAAAAATAAATTTCTCAACGCTATCTGGGGGCTTGCTACCGTTTCGTTTGCCGCACAAATAGGCACACTCCCGATTACGTTGTTGTATTTTCATCAGTTCCCGAATTATTTTTTATTGGCCAATGTATCCGTTATCACGCTCACGGCTTTTATTGTATATACTGCGGTGGTATTTCTGGCGGTCAGCGCCGTTCCTTATTTATCGGACATAGTGAGCCATATTTTGAATGCGATGCTTTGGCTGCTCAACCACATTGTTCGTTTCGTGGAAGCGCTCCCCTATTCGCTGACCCAACATATTTATTTGAATCATCGGCAAGCTTTTTTACTGTTGCTTATTATTCTATCCATCGCTTTATATATGGCCAACCGGCGCCGCCCGTACCTTTGGGCGGCAGCATATCTTTTTGTAATAATGCTCGGCATCGGCAGTTGGCATCATGCCGCGCAAAAAGAGCAGGAAATATTTGCAGTATATAATGTAAAAAATACTTCGTTCATTCATCTCATCAGCGGTCATAGAAACATGGCGTTGCTCGACCGGCAGCGGCCTTCGAAAGATTATGCCTACAACTTGAATAATTATTTTACGGAAAAAGGCGTAAGGATGGTTGAATATATGCCGCTTGATACATTACCGTTGAAAGAAACATTCGCCGGAAATACTTTAATCTACAAAGATTTTGTTGTTTTCCGGAACCAGCTTATCAAAATTCTGCAAGACGAAAAAATAAGCCGCAACACCACTTCTATAGAAACAGATTATTTAGTGGTTACCGGAAAAGCGCGCATGTATCCGACCAATGCTTTACACCATTATCACCCGAAACAAATCATATTAGATGCCTCGATTCCTTTCTACCGCGCCAAACAATGGACGGCAGCCGCGTTGGTAGAAAATATACCGCTACACAACGTACGCGAACAGGGAGCTTTTATTTTAGAACGATGAGTTAGGAACTATGAATGATGAATGATGAATGATGAATGATGAATGATGAATGATGAATGATGAATGAAAATACCTCTTGTCATTCTGAGCGAAGCGAAGAATCTAAAAAAAGAATAGATTACTTCCCCGTCCTGCGGAACAATGATGAGCAGATTCTTCGCTTCGCTCAGAATGACAAAATACAAAAAAAATGAAATAATAATTACCCACGAAGGACAGAGAACACGGAGAAATAATCTGTGTTCATCTGTGTATGTAATCTGTGGACTAAACTTGAGATATGAAACCAACTACAAAAACGACGAAGAAAGTAGTTTCAAAGCCTTCTTCCGCTGGGAGAAACGAGCTTGAGGAACGCTATAAGAAAATATTAGACTGGTTTGCTAAAAACATGCCGGTGGCCGAGTCGGAATTACATTATAAAAATCCCTATGAATTAATAGTGGCGGTCATTCTATCGGCGCAGTGCACCGACAAGCGGGTAAATATGGTAACGCCTGCTTTCTACAAGCAATTTCCCACGCCGGAAAAATTAGCGAAAGCCGAAATTCCTGAAATTTATGAGCTGATTCGCTCGGTCTCCTACCCTAACAATAAAGCTAAGCATTTGCAGGGAATGGCCGAAATGCTGGTAAATGAATTTAAAGGCAAAATGCCCGACACGGTGGAAGAATTGCAACGCTTGCCCGGCGTGGGACGCAAGACGGCGAATGTCGTTGCTTCGATTATCTACAACCGGCCGGTAATTGCAGTAGATACACACGTGCTGCGCGTGTCGAACCGCATTGGGCTTGTAAAAGCCAAAACACCGCTCGAAACCGAACGGCAATTGACAAAACATATTCCGGAGGAATTACGCCCCATTGCACATCATTGGCTGATTCTGCACGGACGGTATGTGTGTACGGCGCGCAGCCCCAAGTGCAAGGAATGCGGCATTAACGCCTATTGCAAATATTATGCAGCGGTTCTGAAAAAATCGCAACAAAAAACAGCAACGATATAAAATCGAAAAAACAATGCATACAAACGTTAATTAACAAGATATAAAAACCTGATAATAAACGTTTTATAATAACACTTCACATAATAGCGTTATGGAGCAGGATTTCTGATACTAAAAATTATCGTTATTACAAATAAAATCAGCATCTTTGTACTCAATTTTAAGACTATTTAATAATTGCTAAAATGGACACTATCAAACCTGCGGAATATATGCAAGGAGTAGTCACTCAGGTCATCGGCCCTGTCGTGGACGTACGTTTTGAACGGAAAAACGGAGAGCGGAAAGCGCTTCCAAACATTCACGAAGCCTTGGAAATTCGACGTTCGCCCGAAAATATATTGGTATTGGAAGTACAACAACATATCGGCGAGAACACTGTGCGCACCATTGCCATGGACACTACCGACGGTTTGCAACGCGGGATGACGGTTTATTCCACCGGTTCGGCGATTACGATGCCGGCAGGCGAACAAGTGAAAGGCCGCCTGATGAATGTTGTGGGAAAAGCGATTGACGGCATGCCTCAGTTGAATAAAAAAATAAGTTTCCCGATTCATCGCGAACCGCCTAAATTCGAAGACCTCATTACCAAGCGCGAAATATTATTTACCGGCATTAAGGTAATTGATTTGTTGGCACCGTATTCCAAAGGAGGAAAAATCGGTTTGTTCGGCGGCGCGGGCGTTGGAAAAACCGTGCTCATTATGGAGTTGATTAACAACATCGCTAAAAAGCATAACGGTTTTTCGGTATTTGCCGGTGTGGGAGAACGTACGCGCGAAGGAAATGACCTGTTGCGCGAAATGATTGAAAGCGGCGTCATCCGCTATGGCGAAGAATTCAAAAAAAGCATGGAAGCCGGCCATTGGGATTTGAGTAAAATAGATTATGACGAGTTGGCAAAATCGCAAGCTACGCTGGTGTTCGGACAAATGAACGAACCTCCCGGAGCGCGTTCGTCGGTGGCATTGTCGGGATTAACC
Organism: Bacteroidales bacterium; assembly: GCA_031551045.1. GTDB lineage: Bacteria > Bacteroidota > Bacteroidia > Bacteroidales > UBA932 > JAVBOD01. Next base: position 10,660 of record JAVBOD010000109.1, on the reverse strand, counting down.
ATTGCCGAATCGTTCCGCGATAGCGGCGGACAAGACGGCCCGAAAGATATTTTATTTTTTATCGACAACATTTTTCGTTTCACGCAAGCCGGTTCCGAGGTGTCCGCCTTGTTGGGCCGCATGCCTTCGGCGGTAGGCTATCAACCGACCTTGGCTTCGGAAATGGGCGCCATGCAAGAGCGTATCACTTCTACTAAACATGGTTCCATTACATCGGTGCAAGCCGTGTATGTACCGGCCGACGACTTGACCGACCCCGCGCCGGCCACCACTTTCTCGCACTTGGATGCCACGACGGTATTGAGCCGTAAAATTACGGAGTTGGGAATTTATCCGGCCGTTGACCCCTTGGAATCCACATCGCGCATTCTCGATCCGCTGGTGGTAGGCGAAGAACATTACAATACCGCACAACGCGTCATACAAATTCTTCAACGCAATAAAGAATTACAGGATATTATTTCGATACTCGGGATGGAAGAATTGTCGGATGAAGACCGTACGCTGGTAAACCGCGCCCGCCGTGTACAACGTTTCCTCTCGCAACCGTTTTTCATGGCCGAAGCATTTTCGGGCGTTCCGGGAGCAATGGTTAACATTGAAGATACCATCCGCGGCTTCAATATGATTATGGACGGCGAAACAGACCATCTGCCGGAACAGGCTTTCCTGAATGTAGGCACCATTGAAGATGCTATCAAGAAAGGAGAAAAGATAAAAGAAGAAGGGGTATAGAACGATAGTGATGAATGATGAATGATGAATGATGAATGGCGCAAAGCGCCCGTCATTGCGAGCAAAGCGAAGCAATCTCATTAGTTATTCATTTCAGGTTTTGCTATTGGCACCTATAACCTGAAATGAATAACATGAAACTTGAAATAAAGAACATGAAACTTGAAATCATAACACCCAAAGGAAGCACCACCATAAACGATGTGGACAGCGTGTCGGTTCCCGGAAGCGAAGGCCGCTTCATGGTTTTGACCATGCACGCACCGCTGCTGTCAACTATCAAAAAAGGAGAAATATATTATAGTCAGAAAGAACACCGGCAAACCATATCCACTGAAAGCGGAGTCATAGAAGTTAAGGATAATGTCATAAGAATAATCACCGAACAATAAATACTATGCGCGATATCCTTCATAGATTAAAATTAAAAATGTTTATCATGCTATCCTTGGTGTACTTGTCCGTTGGACTACTCGGCGGCATGCTATTTTATTTTTTATTCCCGGAATACTACTTCCATGCCTATCCCGCTATTGTTATATTTTACTGGGCTACGGGCATCATCACGAACTATGTGTTCGATCATAATAAAAATGCTAAACCGGAAAAACTCCTGAGCATGTTTATGATGTCACGCATGATAAAATTTGTGTTGACGCTCATTTTTCTGGCGATTATTGTAAAACTGGTTTTAGAGGAGCAATACGAAGTAGTATTTGCCATCACACTGATGTGTAACTATATTTTATATACGTCCCTCGAATTATATATCTACTATTTGTACAACAAAAGACTGACGAAAGATGCGAATAAGGAAGAACACTCATAAAATATTCTTATTACTGCTGACGGTATTTTTTGTTTCGTACAAAGCTACGGCCGAAGAATTGAATGTCAAGGAATTTGTTTTTGACCATTTGAGCGACGGCTATAGTTGGCACATTACCAAGATAGGCGATAAACACATCAACATTCCCTTGCCTGTAATCGTAAAAAGCCACGACGGCGGATGGCACGTTTTCTCATCGGCACATTTGGAACACGGAGAAGGATATCGTGGGTTCAGCATTGCTCATGAAGGAGCATATAAAGGAAAGATAGTGGAACACGATGCGCTGGGAAACTCAGTGAGGCCGTCGATAGATATTTCCATTACCAAGAATGCACTGGCATTGATGATAAGCTGCATCATTCTGCTATCGATTATACTTCCGTTGGCAGCATGGTATAAACGCGGCAATATGAAACCGGCCAAAGGTTTTAAAGGCGCGGTAGAAATGTTGTTGATAAATGTACAGGACGAAGTTATTAAACCTTGTGTGGGCGATGATTATAAAAAATTCAGCCCTTACCTGCTTACCGCATTTTTCTTCATTCTCATCAACAACCTGATGGGCTTGATTCCCATTTTCCCGGGAGGCGCCAATGTTACGGGAAATATTGCCATTACGTTATTTCTGGCCGTATGCACATTTCTGGCGGTAAACATTTTCGGCAACAAAGCCTATTGGAAAGAAATCCTTTGGCCCGAAGTGCCTGTCTGGCTTAAAGCTCCGGCGCCGATTATGCCGGCTATTGAATTTTTCGGAATCTTTACGAAACCCTTTGCATTGATGATTCGTTTGTTTGCCAATATCATGGCCGGGCACTCCGTAATACTCGGTTTATTCTGTCTGATATTTATTACCGCTTCTATGGGCGCTGCGCTCAATACGGGGATGACGGCGTTGGCGGTTGTGTTCACCTGCTTCATGTCGTTTGTAGAACTATTGGTCGCCTATATCCAAGCGTATGTCTTCACATTACTGTCATCCGTATTTATCGGTATGGCAAGGGCTAAACACGAGCACACACATTAAATTTGAAAATATTTTTTAATTAATAACTAAAAACATCAACATTATGTTACTTACAACATTTCTACAAGCTACGGCCGAATTAGGACTCGGAACATTAGGAGCCGCTTTAGGCGCAGGACTTGCTGCCATCGGAGCTGCATTAGGTATCGGTAAAATCGGTTCGTCGGCCATGGAATCCATCGCCCGCCAACCGGAAGCGGCCAACAATATCCGTATGAACATGATTATCGTGGCCGCGTTGATTGAAGGGGTCGCCCTGTTTGCGGTAGTAGTTTGTTTCCTGGCTATCTAAAAAAGAATTATTATGTCATTATTAGTTCCGGATACAGGACTTTTGTTCTGGATGATAATTTCATTCAGTATCGTCTTTTTCATCCTTGCTAAATATGGCTTTCCGATAATTACCAAAGCGGTAGAAAAACGAAATAACTACATTGAAAATTCTTTGGAAGCGGCTCGTATGGCAGAAGAAAAACTCGCCACCATCAACCGGCAGGCAGAAGCAGTAATGCAAGAAGCCCTCGGCCGACGTAATGCACTCCTTGACGAAGCACAAGAAATTAAACACAGGATGGTAAACGAAGCCAAGGAAGCAGCCGAAACAGAGAAACGCCTCAGGATTACTAAGGCAACGGCCGAAATTGAGGAGATGAGAAAAAGAGCCATCGTAGGTATTAAAGACGATGTAGTGGGTCTTTCGATAAAAGTAGCCGAAAAAGTACTCGGCGAAGAGCTGCACGACAGTAACAAGCAACGCACACTGATTAACCGGATATTGGACGAAGAATTGGTAACTAACTCGTAAGCATTATGAATCAGGGAATCATTTCCAGAAGATATGCGTCGGCGCTTTGGATGTATGCTGAAAAAAATAAGCAGGAAGACGAAGTGTATGCCGAATGCAAGATGCTTAACGAGGCGTTCATTAAATACGAAGCATTAAAGCGAGTGTTGGATAATCGCACGTTGTCGCAGGACCGGAAAGAAGCCGTTTTGGATACTATTACCGGAAAGGATTCAAGCGAAGCGCTCCGACGGTTTATTCACTTGCTTTTTGTCAATCAGCGCGAAGAATTTCTACAGACTATTTGCTTGAGTTATCAACATATTTACAGGGAGAAACGTAAACTGCTGAACGCATATCTTGTTACGGCAATGCCGGTAGAGCAAGATACGGCGCATAAAATTATTGAAAAGATAGAACGGCGAACCGGCCAAACGGTGGATTTAAAAACCGAAGTGAACCCTTCGATTGTGGGCGGATACATCATTACATTAGGAACGTACCGATTAGACACCAGTGTGGCGGCCAGACTACGAAAAATAAAAGAAAGATTATTAGAGAGCAAAAATTTTTAAGACATGGCGGAAGATATAAAAATAAGCGAGGTACCCGATCTTATCTACAAAATGCTGGATGAGCTGGATCCCGATAAAACCCTCGAAGAAGTAGGCACCGTTGTGCAGGTGAGCGATGGTGTGGCCCGTATTTACGGACTCACACATGCCGAATCCAACGAATTATTGGAATTCGACAACGGTGTGAAAGCCGTAGTCATGAACTTGGAAGAAGACAACGTAGGCGCCGTATTGCTGGGCCCCACCGACATGGTAAAAGAAAACGATACTGTAAAGCGCACCAAGCGCATTGCGTCTATCATGGTGGGCGAAGGCCTGATCGGTCGTGTTATCACATCGCTCGGAGAGCCTATTGACGGCGCAGGGCCGGTTACCGGCGAACGCATTCCCATGCCGCTGGAACGGAAAGCGCCGGGCGTTATTTTCCGTCAACCGGTGAACACGCCGATGCAAACCGGCATCAAAGCCATCGATGCCATGATACCCATCGGGCGCGGCCAGCGTGAATTGATTATCGGCGACCGCCAGACAGGTAAAACAACGATTGCGGTAGATACCATTATCAATCAACGCCGGAATTTTGAAGCAGGAAATCCGGTGTACTGTATTTATGTAGCCACCGGACAAAAGGCCTCGACAGTTGCCTCATTGGTAGAAACCTTGCGGGAAAAAGGTGCGTTGGATTATACGATCGTTATTTCAGCCACTTCGTCCGACCCTGCCGCTATGCAATATTTTGCGCCGTTTGCAGGAGCCGCCATCGGCGAATATTTCCGCGATACGGGGCGGCATGCGTTGGTTGTCTATGACGACTTGTCGAAACAAGCCGTAGCTTACCGCGAAGTATCGCTCATCCTGCGCCGGCCTTCAGGGCGCGAAGCCTATCCGGGCGATATTTTCTACTTGCACTCGCGTTTATTGGAACGGGCTGCTAAAATTATCGACCAGGACGAAATTGCCGCTAAAATGAACGATCTTCCGGAAAGCCTGAAAAGCAAAGTGAAGGGAGGCGGCTCGCTCACGGCGCTTCCTGTGATTGAAACACAGGCGGGCGACGTATCGGCATACATTCCTACCAACGTAATTTCGATTACCGACGGGCAAATTTTCCTCGATACGGAATTGTACAATCAAGGTAATCGTCCGGCCATCAACATCGGGATTTCCGTATCGCGCGTGGGTGGAAACGCGCAGGTAAAGGCCATGAAAAAAGTGGCCGGAACGCTGAAAATGGATTTGGCGCAATACCGCGAACTCGAAGCATTCACGCGCTTCGGCGGCGACATGGACGCGGTTACCATGCAGATAATAGATAAAGGAAGAAAAAACACCCGTTTGTTGATTCAGCCTCCATTCAACCCTATCCGCACCGGCGAACAGATTGCCGTACTTTACTGCGGTACGCATGGATTGCTGAAAAATATCCCGTTGGAAAAAATAAGCGAATTTGAAACACGGTTTCTGCAAAAATTACGCTCCACACAGGAAACAACCGTATTAGCCCGTTTGGACAAAGGAGAAATCGACAGCGAGGTCGAAACAATTCTTCGGGAAACAGCACAAGAAATCGCACAACAGTTTAAGTAACGACAGATATTGGGATATTGGGATACTGTGTCTTTGTCATTCTGAGCGAAGCGAAGAATCTGTAAATAGATAGATTGCTTTCCCACCCTGCGGGACAATGACGAACACAGGTTCATTGCTCCGCTCAGAATGACAACAGTAAAAACATTGAACGTTCAACATTGAACATAACTCATAGTTAAAAAGGTATGGCCTCTTTAAAAGAAGTAAAAACACGTATCAACTCGGTAGAGAACACGAAGAAAATCACGGTGGCACGGCAGATGATTTCTTCGGCGCGGCTACACCAGTTGCAAGCGGTGCTGGAAAAAACAGTACAGTACAAGCAAGCGCTGGAGTCGGTCGTAGAACGGTTGTGCGATCCTCAACAACCATTCTCTAATGAGCTGACGATGGAGCGCGAGCAAGGCGCGGTAGCCCTTATCATCATAGCTTCGAACAGCGGTATGTGCGGCGCTTTCAACGCCCGGATGATAAAAGAACTGCACACGCTGTCCGCTCGATATTCCGACGAACCTTTAATGTTGTATCCTATCGGGAAGAAAATCAGAGAAGCAGCCACCAACTTAGGATGCAATGTGCAAGGACATTTCGACGAGTTAGCCGGAAAATTTTCTTTAGAGAACTCTGCAAAACTGATTAACTCTATTATCAACGCCTATCGCTCGGGAAAATACAAAAAAGTGATAATGGTTTACTATCACTACAAAAATATGGCCAATCAACTAATAACGAATGAAACGCTCCTCCCCTATGCTGTACCGGCAAGCAGCGATAGCTGTGCCGACAGCCATCCGGACGATTATATCATCGAACCGTCGGCCGAAGCTATTATCGCCGATACGTTGCCACAATTAATAAGAGCAAAATTCTATGCCGCCTTAGCCGATAATCAAACCTCGGAACATGCAGCCAGAACATTAGCCATGCAATTGGCCAGCGAAAACGCCAACGATATTTTGGAAGAATTGCGCCTGAACTATAACAAACTCCGCCAGCAGAATATTACATCGGAGCTATTGGATATTATCGGTGGCTCATTTGCATAAAAGAAGCGCCTAACAAGTAAATTGACAGGCGCTTCTTTCTTTGTCTTCAGAAAATTTCTAATATCTGTAATGCTCCGGCTTGTAGGGACCTTCCACCGGAACGCCAATGTAATCGGCTTGGCCTTTGGAAAGCTTCGTGAGCTTCACGCCTAACTGTTCCAAGTGCAGCGCTGCTACCTCTTCGTCCAATTTTTTCGGTAAACGATACACTCCTAATTCATAGTTGTTGTTCCATAATTCGATTTGCGCCAGCGTTTGATTGGTAAACGAGTTGCTCATCACAAACGAAGGATGCCCCGTAGCGCAACCGAGATTTACCAGACGGCCTTCGGCCAACAAGAACAAAGCATGTCCATCGGGGAAAACATATTTATCGACTTGCGGTTTGATATTGATCTTTTTGATGCCTTTGTAAGCGTCTAACTTTTCAACTTGAATTTCATTATCGAAATGGCCGATATTGCACACAATGGCTTGGTCTTTCATCTTCTCCATATGTTCAATGGTAATGATATCGCGGTTTCCGGTAGTCGTCACATAAATATTTCCTTCGCTCAGCGCTTCTTCCACCGGCTTCACTTCAAAGCCTTCCATAGCGGCTTGTAAAGCACAGATTGGGTCAATTTCCGTTACAATTACCCGCGCACCGTAAGCGCGCATGCTGCGTGCACAACCTTTTCCCACGTCGCCGTAACCGCACACTACTACTACTTTTCCGGCAATCATCACATCCGTGGCACGCTTGATGCCGTCGGCCAACGATTCGCGGCAACCGTACAAATTATCGAACTTCGATTTGGTTACCGAATCGTTCACGTTGATAGCGGGAAACAGCAATTCGCCGCGCTCCATCATTTGATACAGGCGATGTACGCCGGTCGTGGTTTCTTCGCTCACGCCTTTAATATCGGCGGCCATGCGCGTCCACTTTCCCTTACCGGCCGCCAGGCTGTTTTTCAATAAATCCAAAATCACGCCTTCTTCTTTGTTGTAAGGTTTACGTTCGAGGAACGACGGGTCTTTCTCGGCTTTCACGCCCCAGTGCACCAGTAAAGTGGCATCGCCGCCATCGTCCACAATCAATGTCGGGCCTTTTCCGCCTTCAAATGTTAATGCTTGCTCGGTACACCACCAGTACTCTTCCAGCGTTTCGCCTTTCCATGCAAATACCGGAACGCCCGATGCGGCAATGGCCGCCGCCGCATGGTCTTGTGTCGAGAATATATTGCACGACACCCAACGCACTTCGGCGCCTAACGTTTTCAATGTTTCAATCAGCACCGCCGTTTGGATGGTCATATGCAACGACCCCATGATACGAGCGCCTTTCAAGGGCTGTTTTGCCGCATATTTTTGACGAAGGGCCATCAAGCCCGGCATTTCTTTTTCGGCAATTTCTATTTCTTTGCGGCCAAAATCGGCCAAGGTAATATCTGCTACTTTATAGTTCATTTCTTTATTTTTTGAAATATCTTACAAAGATACAGATTTTGACAGGATTTAAAAAATTTGGTTACAAAGTAGTGAGGACGCCGTATTTTTAACTATCTTTAAAGGTTGAATACAGAGACAGGATGTTGATAGTAGCTATTTGGACGGATGCAGCGTCATTGCGAGCAAAGCGAAGCAATCTGTTAAAGAATTTTGAACGATGAGCCCGCCTGAACAAAAACATTCTTTTGGGCAGGCGAAGTGAAGAATCTAATCTGTGTTAATCTGTGATCTAAAATTTTAAAAAAACAATAAAATAAAACGATAGAAATTATGGCAAAAGCACCTAAAATTTTCGTATTGGACACGAATGTATTATTACACGACCACCGTTGCATTTATCATTTTCAGGAGAACGATATTGTGTTGCCGATTGTGGTTTTGGAAGAATTAGACAAGTTTAAAAAAGGCAACGAAGATATCAACTTTCATGCTCGGGAGTTTGTGCGCGAGTTGGATAGAATTGCCGGCGACCAGCTTTTTAACGGTGGCGTATCGTTGGGGAAGGGCTTGGGAAAATTGCGCGTTGAACTCGGGCATCCCTTTACGGACGCCATGGCGCAATCGTTTTATGAAGACACGCCCGACCACCGCATTTTAGCCATCACTCAGTTTATCCGCGAAAACAATAGCGGACGAATGACGGTGCTCGTCAGCAAGGATGTCAACCTACGGCTGAAATCAAAAGCATTGGGTATTCCCGCACAAGACTATTTGAGCGATAAAGTCAAAGACCTGCGCGAAATAAAACGTGATGTAACAACTGTTGAAGTAACGGACGATATGGTAGCATCACTCTATCAGTCGGCACAAGGGATTGAGGTTAAAGGGTTGAAACTGCAACCATCGGCCAATCAATTTTTGATATTGAAAGGCGCTACGTCGAGCGCACTGGCTGTTTACGACAACGTGCAGAAACTCTTGAAAAGGGTTGAAAAGCACAAAGTTTACGGCATTGAAGCGCGCAACTCCGAGCAAGCATTCGCTATTGATGCCATGATGCGTCCGGACATTCAATTAGTGTCGCTCACGGGTATCGCCGGAACCGGAAAAACACTGTTGGCGCTGGCTGCGGCCTTATCGCAGGAAGAAAATTTCGACCAACTATTATTGGCGCGTCCCGTGATTCCTTTACAAAATCAGGAAATAGGCTTCCTGCCGGGCGATATCAATGAGAAAATCGGGCCTTATATGTTGCCGCTGTTCGATAATTTGTCGTTCATCAAAAGCCGCTTCCGCTCGTCGCAACGCGAGTATATACGTATCGAAGAATTACTGAAAACGGAAAAACTCACGATTTCGCCGTTGGCTTATATCCGCGGAAGAAGCCTGTCGAATACATTCTTCATTATCGATGAAGCGCAAAACCTCACGCCGCACGAGATAAAGACAATCATCACCCGTGCAGGAGAAGGCACAAAACTGGTGTTCACCGGCGACATCCACCAAATCGATTCGCCTTACTTGGACATTCACTCCAATGGCTTGACCTACCTCAGTGATAAAATGGCCGGACAGGATATTTTTGCACACATTAATCTGGTAAAAGGAGAACGCAGCAAACTGGCCGAATTGGCGGGAACTATTTTGTAGAAAATAACCATCCATCATTCCACTTTTCAAGAATAGCCGGATATGAGCCCAATAGTTATTGAAAGGACAACGCACCGCGGCCAAGCGGTCATCAAACTGATGTTCGATTACCACGCATCATTGGTAGCCGAATTGCGCAGTCAATTGCCCGACGCGCAGTGGAGCCGCACGATGCGGTGCTGGCATGTTCCCGATACGCCGCATAGCTTGCAAGTCTTATATTCAAAATTTAAAATTCCGGAAGTAGAAAGTGCTCCTGCAGCTATTCCCGCTAAGGAAAACGCCCGGCTTCCGGCAACTAACGGCGAGTGTAGAAAGCTGGTGCAACGTTTCGGCAATTATATGAGGGAGCGGCGCTACAGCCCTCGCACGATAGATGCTTACACGGAATGCCTGCAGATTTTTTTCAATTATCATGCCGGGAAAAGTATTCTGGAAATCGATAACGAAGACCTGAGTGCATTCAACAGGCAATACATTATTGAGCGGAAATTATCGGCAACGTATCAAACACAATTTATCAAAGCCATACAATTATTTTATGAAAAAATCCCTCATAAAAGCTTGGTTTTGGAAAACATTGAACGTCCGCGCAAAGGACGCTTCCTGCCACGTGTACTGTCGAAAGAAGATGTGGGGCGCATCATTGGCAGCACCATAAATTTGAAACACAGAGCGATGCTTTCGATGATTTATGCTTGCGGTTTGCGGCGCAGCGAGTTGTTGAATATGAAAATTGCGGATGTGGACTCGAAGCGGAATGTGATTGTGATACGCCACGGGAAAGGCGACAAAGATCGTATTGTTCCTTTGTCGGGGAAAATTTTGACCATGCTGCGCGAATATTTCAAGCTGTATCGTCCGCAAACATGGCTTTTTGAAGGCCAGGCGCCCAACACGCCTTATACCGAATCGAGCCTGCAAAATGTATTTAAGGCCGCCAAGAAGCGGGCCGGAGTTTACCAGAAATTTACGTTGCATTGCTTG